>CAYNOU010000015.1:15310-36524 GCA_964398885.1 uncultured Candidatus Cloacimonadota bacterium
TATTAAAATGATGACCTCAGGTTCGGAAAAATTGTTATTCCGAAGCGGAGCTTCGTATTAAAATGATGACCTCAGGTTCGGAAAAATTGTTATTCCGAAGCGGAGCTTCGGGCTACAGTTAGCTACAGTTAGCAATATTATTATGAAAATTATAAGCATACTTTTTATCTTATTTTTTATCTATTATTGTTATTACTTAAAAATATTTTTTACGGGTTTAAAACGGAAATATCTTAAGGCTGTTAATGAGCAACCATTTGTGTCTGTAATGGTTGCAGTTCGCAACGAAGAAAACAATATTTCATACCTTCTTACTACATTACTAAATCAAGATTATCCACAAGAATTGTATGAAATAATCATTGCAAACGATGTATCAACCGACAGGACTTCTGAAGTTATTAAAGATTTCCAGAAAAATTTTGAGAATTTAAAACTAATTGATGTAAATATTTCAGATAAGGTAATTTCTCGCAAAAAAAATGCATTATCACAGGCAATTGCAAAAAGTAAGGGAGAGATTATTCTTACTACAGATGCGGATTGCATTGTAAAGACAACATGGATATCTGGTATAGTTCGTTACTTTGATAAAAATGTTGGTATGGTTGCCGGGCTTTCCACACCAAATATATTGAATTGGAGATGGGCAAATTTTGTAGAAAAATATGAATATTTAGATACTATTGCTCTTTTTTCTGCAGGTGCGGGTTGTATTGGGCAAGGCAGAGCATTTTCTTGCAGCGGACAAAATCTGGCTTATACACGAGAGGCTTATTTCTCTGTGGGTGGATTTGAAAAGATAAAGAGATATGTCTCTGGCGATGATGTCTTACTTATGCAACTCATAAGAAAAGCCGGATATAAAATCCGATTTGCTTTTGGTTATGATACACATAATTTAACCAAATCAGAAAGGAATCTAGGTAGATTCTTAAATCAGAGAATTCGCTGGGCTTCAAATGAAAAGGCACAAACAGCGATGAATCAAGAATTCTTCCTCTTTCTTGTTGATGTCTTTTTGCTGAATTTGATTATTATTATTACAATATTTTTTTCTCCTTTGATTTTTATTATTATGTTAATCATTAAAAGTCTTGCAGATTTTATTGTCATTAAAAAAGGTATAAATAGGTTCAAATTAGATAAAAGGATTCTTAAATTTTTTCCTGTCTGGGCTTTAATTCAGCCTTTTTACATTGTAATTGCTGGTATTGGAAGCAGATTGGGTTTGTTTAGATGGAAAAAAGATAAATAGGGATTTAATAAGATTTGTTTTTGAAACCAGATTCGTGTTCTTCGTACTCAAGCCGAGTTTCAAGGCTTTCAATAAATATCTAACAGGGTTGACAAAGAAAGTTAATATAAGAAATAAATACACTCTAAATTATTAAATAGAATAGTGAGGATTTAAGATATGAGATTCAAAGCACCTAAACGTAAACATGAGATTAAAGAAGACAAATTTATTACTGCCGCATTTGTTATTTCAGAATTTTTTAAAAACCATTGGAAAAAATTGCTTGCCGTATTAGCTGGAGTATTAGTGGTTATAATAATTGTTTTATCAATGGGTAGTCATCAGAAGAGTATAAAAAAACAGGCATTGACTCAGTTTGATGTTGCTATGTCATATTATTCAAATAATGATTTTGAAAAGGCAGGGAAAGAATTCAATATTTTGATAGAAAATTATTCATCAATAAAAGAGCACAATTTAGCATATTTGTATTTAGCAAAGATATGTTTAGAAAGAGATTCGGTTAATTATACGCAATCTAAGAAATATTTTGAGAAAGCAGCCTCTAAAATTAAGAATGACATTTTAAGACAAGCTGCAATGATAGGTATTGCGAAATGTTATCTTGGACAAAATAATGAAGAAAAATATTGTTCATATTTAGAAAAGGCAGCAAAAAAGTTTCCACATTCCTTCCAGACACCACAACTTCTTTTTGAAATAGCTGAATATTATTTTGAAAAAAACAATATGGAAAGTGCCAAAGATTTTTATAGTCAGATAGTTGAAAAATATGAGACTTCTTCTGTTTATTACAAGGCAAAAAATAAATTGTCCGATATTTAGCCACAAAGGCACTAAGACACAAAGAGAAATATTTATTTTCCAAGTAAAAAGAAAAGAATTATTTCATTGGTTTTGTGACTTTGTGTCTTGGTGGTGAAATTGTCCTCAAATGAAATTAGACCGAAAAATCTTAGGATGGGTTAGTTATGATTTTGCGAATTCATCATTCACTACCGTAATCGTTACTGTTATTTATAGCGTATATTTTAAAAATGTTGTTGTAGGGAAAGAGGGTTTAGGCAGTTCCTTATGGGGATTAGCTGTTAGCATTTCTATGCTTTTGGTTGCATTATCTTCTCCGATACTAGGTGCTATTTCTGATTTCACAAGGTCAAAAAGAAAGTTTCTGTTTGTGTTCTGTTATACTTCAGTTGTATTTACTGCGTTGCTTTTTTTTGTAAGACAGGGTACAATCTTTTTGGGGATGCTTCTTTTTATTATTGCAAATATTGGGTTTGAGGGAAGCCTTGTATTTTATAATGCCTTTTTACCAGAAATAACGGAGAAAAAGAACATTGGAAAGGTTTCCGGTTTAGGCTGGGGGATTGGTTATTTGGGTGGACTTGCAGCATTAGGACTTGCGTATCTACTTGTTCACAAAAGCACAACTCTGGTTTTCCCTATTACAGCTTTATTTTTTGGTTGTTTTGCTATTCCAATATTCTTGTTTGTTCCAGAAAAAGCGAGTTTACAAAAAGGGAGAAATCATAATTATATTAAAGTTGGATACAAAAGGTTGACACAAACTTTTAAAAACATCAAAAAATTTAAAGAATTAACCAAATTTCTTTTGTCCTTTTTTCTGTATAATGATGGAATCAAGACAGTAATAGTTTTTGCTGCAATTTATGGCGCTTATAGATTTGGTATGAATGAGGGGCAACTCATAATTTATTTTGTTTTCGCTAATATTGCATCTTTTATTGGAAGCATTATTTTTGGTTTTATCGTGGATAAAATTGGAGCAAAAAAAACAATATCAATATCTTTGATAGTTTGGCTTGGCGTTGTAATATGGGCTTTCTTTTGTCCTGATATTATGCAATTTTATGGAGTTGGCATCTTAGCTGGTTTGGCTATTGGGTCCAGCCAGTCTGCAAGCAGAAGTATGTTATCATTATTTACGCCAGAAGATAAACATGCCGAGTTCTTCGGTTTTTATGCTGTGAGTGGAAAAGCTGCTGCAATTTTGGGACCTTTAATTTATGGCTTCCTTGTACTTCTTTTCAAAAATCAGAGATATGCAATATTGAGTATAGCTTTCTTCTTTGTTTTAGGTTTAATAATATTACAAAATGTAGATGAACTATCAGGAATGAAAGCAGCCAATTTAATCTATAGAAAGGAATAAATATGTGTGGAATTGTTGGATATATTGGCAAAAAGCAAGCATTGCCAATTATAATTGAAGGTATTAAAAGATTAGAATATCGCGGATACGATTCGTCAGGAATTGCAGTCATAAATAATGACACTGAATTGATAATACATAAGAAAGAAGGGAAAATAATTGACCTTGAAAGGTCAATTCCAAATGATAAAAACTTTGTTTCGCATCTCGGAATTGCTCACACTCGGTGGGCAACTCATGGGCCACCTACAACAACAAATGCGCATCCACATTCTGATTGCTACGGCAAAATCGCAGTGGTTCATAATGGTATTATTGAAAATTATCAAGTTTTACGAAAAAGTTTAGAAAAAAAAAATCATAGTTTTAAAAGTGATACTGATACAGAGGTTCTGGCTCATCTCATTGAACACTTTTATCAAAAGACTAAAAACCTTCATACTTCAGTAAGATACTCACTCCGAATGGTTAAGGGCACATTCGGAATCGCAGTAATAAGCAAAGATGAACCAGATAAACTTATTGCAGCAAGAAGAGGAAGTCCACTTATTGTTGGAATTGGGGAAGGAGAGAATTTTGTTGCCTCAGATGCAGCCGCTTTAGTTGTGCATACCAAAAATGTTATATATCTACAGGATAATGAAACTGTAGAACTTACCCCGGATGACTTTACTATAAAGACTTTAGCAGATAATGAGGTAGAGAGAGAAATAAGCGAAATTGATTGGGATATTTCAATGGTTGATAAAGGAGAATTTGATTATTTTATGTTAAAGGAGATTTTTGAACAACCCACATCAATTGCAAATGCATTTCGCGGAAGAATAATGGAAAGATTCAATACCTCAAGATTGGGTGGAATTAATCCATACATTGATAAACTGAAGGATATAAAACAGATTTGTATTATAGCTTGTGGAACATCCTGGCATGCAGCTCTCGTTGGGGAATATCTTCTGGAAGATATTGCTAAAATTCCTGTTGAAGTAGAGTATGCATCTGAATTTCGTTATCGTAATCCAATTATAAATCCAGATACTTTAGTAATCGTAATCAGCCAATCAGGTGAAACTGCTGATACACTTGCTGCGCTCAGGGAGGCAAAAGTAAGAGGAGCAATGGTTATGGGTATTACAAATGTGATAGGCAGTACTATCGCTCGAGAAACAGACTTTGGTTCATACATTCATGCAGGAGCTGAAATCGGAGTGGCATCAACTAAAGCATTTACTTCTCAAATAACTGTTTTATTTTTACTTTCATTATTTTTAGGGAGGAGACGTCATCTTTCACCATCTGACGGTGCAAAATACATTCAAGAATTAGAAACAATTCCTGAAAAGGTCAAACAAATATTAGAGAATGATGATGAAATAAAAAGAATTGCTAAACAATATAAAGATGTAAGCAATGCTCTTTATTTAGGTAGGGGTTACAATTTCCCGGTAGCATTAGAAGGAGCATTAAAGCTTAAAGAGATTTCATACATTCATGCTGAAGGTTATCCAGCAGCAGAGATGAAACACGGACCAATTGCCTTAATTGATGAAAACATGCCTGTCCTATTTATTGCTCCTGAAGATTTTGTATATGATAAGATTTTAAGTAATATTGAAGAGGTAAAAGCACGAAAAGGAAAAATTATTGCAATTGCCAATAGGGACTCTGGCCGTATAGAAGAATTAGTAGACCATATTATATATATTCCTCGTACTATACCTTCGTTGACACCTATATTGACTGTAATCCCTTTGCAACTTTTAGCCTATCATGTCGCAGTTTTGCGCGGGTGTAATGTAGATCAACCAAGAAATCTGGCTAAAAGTGTTACTGTGGAATAAATCACTTTGTGGTTAAAGATTCACCACAAAGGTCACCAAGAATCCACAAAGGACACAGAGGATATAAAAATGTTTTTTAATTAAGAAGTGGCATAAAAGATGTTATATAAAATAATCTTTTCACCCTTCGTCCCGATTTCATCGGGGCTACGGAGAACGGGTGTGAATTTTATGCCTTCTTTGAGTTTTTTGTGGTTAAAGATTCACCACAAAGGAAATAAATTATGACAGAGAACGAATTAGCAAACAAAATTATTGGTTTGGCTATAGAAGTGCATAAGGCATTAGGTCCCGGATTGTTAGAATCGGCTTATAAAGAATGTTTGTTTTATAAGATAAAGCAAGCTGGTTTTTCAGTTGAGAAAGAGAAACCAATGCCTTTGGTGTTTGAAAATGTTAAACTGGATTGTGGGTATAGGATTGACCTTTTAGTTGAGAATAAATTAGTTATTGAAATAAAATCTGTAATTGCCTTAAATAATATCCATTTAGCACAAATATTAACATATCTCCGATTAGGTAATTTCAAATTAGGTTTACTAATAAATTTCAATGTTTCCTTGTTAAAAGATGGCATAAAAAGAGTTATAAATTAATCTTTGTGAACTTTGTGCCTTCTTTGTGACCTTTGTGGTTAATAAAAAAACCAAAATGTCTCATACAATTGAAAAATGCAATGCTTTTGCATTACGAATAATAAATTATAGTAATACAAGCCAAATAATACATTTCTTTTCTAATGAATTCGGCCCCATTAATGTTATAGCAAAAGGAAGTAGAAGCTCAAAAAGTAAATATCAGGGAATGCTACAACCATTAAGTAATTATGAGATTGTAATTTATAAGAAGGATAGCACACTTTCTTTGCTAAAAGAAATAAGCATAGTTAAAGATAATTTTGAACTTTTTAATAATCTTGAAAAAACTGCTGTTGCTCAAGGAGCCGCTGAACTATATCTACAATTAATGTTTGAAGAAAATGATTATGCTAAATTTTATAAGCTGTTAGACCAATACCTTTCTTACTTACAGAAAGTAGATAAAAATTTCATTATTATTTTCTGGAGATTTCTACTCAGAGTTACAACTCTGTTAGGCTTTTCTTTAAAATTTGATAAATGTGTCTTCTGCCAGACTACAGCCTCAGAAAAAATTTATGGTATTTTGTTTAGGCAAAACGGCCTGATTTGTATTGATTGTGTTAGAAAGAAGGAAATAACCGAAAGTTTCAAATGCAGCAGAGAAACAATAAAAATCTTACTTTCGTTAAGAAACATTTCTGATAAAATTAATGATATTAAGATGTCACAATTAGTGGTAAAAGAAATCAATACTATTTTTAAGACCTATCTCAGTTATAATCTTCATAGGAGGATACATCTAAAGAGTTTGGAAATTTTATAGAAGAATAAATTTTGAATTAAATTTGACAAGAAAAAGATAGTTCTTTTATGTTTCATTAAAAATTAGACTTGGAGTCCTTGACTCTGTCAAAGTAATGCTGATAGGCACACCTACTCCATAAAAACATTTTAGGAGATGAAATGCAGTTTAGAATAGAATTGAATAAATTATTACAAAATCATCCAAATGTATTGAATAATCTGCCGAGAAAAGAGCTAATCAGACAATCAGTTGAAAATAAAGAAGCGATTATTTCAGCTAATGGTGCACTTGTAACCTGGACACCCCCAGAATCAACAGGTAGAAGCCCTAAAGATACCCTCATTGTGAAAACAACTGAAAGTGAAGCCAATATTGATTGGGACTCCCCAAATAATATTCCACTTGAGCCAGAAACTTTTGATGTGGTTATAGAAGATGCATTGAATACTATAAAGAAAAAAAAGCAAATATATATAACTGACCGAGTTCTGGGAGCGGATGTCTCTTATGCGTTGCCTACCAAAACCATTACAGATAAAGCGCTTACTGCTCTGTTTACTGATAATATGTTTAGACCTGTTCCAGCAGATATACGAGAAAGTATATTTGCAGACAGAGAGTTCACTATGATCGTTTTTCCTTATGATAAGCTAAATTCAAAAAAGTATAAAGGTAGATTAAGAGTTTTGCCTGATGGCAGCACATCCAATATGATTATTGCTATGGATTTTGATAGAAGGATAGGGATTATTTTTGGTTCGGCTTATGGGGGCAGTGTAAAGAAACTTATGTTCACGGTAATGAATTATTATCTGCCAGCAGAAGGCATTTTACCATTGCACTGTTCCGCTAATGAAGGCAAAGATGGTGATTCTGCTCTTCTTTTAGGACTTTCTGGAACTGGCAAGACATCTCTATCTGCTGACCCGAGAAGAGCTCTTCTGGGAGATGATGAACATGGGTGGAGTGATAACGGAATTGCGAATTTTGAAAATGGCTGCTATGCAAAATTAATAAATCTAAACCCCAAAAAGGAAACTGAAATCTTTAATGCAGTATTTCACGATGCTGACTATCTTGAACATGGAGCAATTATTGAGAATTGTATGATGTATCCAGATGGAACTTTTGATGTTGATGATGAACGGTTAACTCCGAATTCACGCGGTTCTTATCCATTAACTTTTTTAAGTAATATAAAAAAATTATCTAAATCTGGGCACCCAAAGACAATACTGTTTCTAACTGCTGATGCAAATGGAGTTTTGCCACCTGTTTCAAAATTAAATCCAGAACAGGCAATGCTATGGTTCTTAATGGGATATACAAGTAAACTTGCGGGGACAGAAACAGGAATTGTTGAACCAGTAACAACCTTTTCCAGATTTTTTGGTGAACCATTTATGCCAAGAAATCCTGACGTGTATGCTTCTATGTTAGGTGATAAGATGAAGAAATACGGCACACAAGTATACTTAATAAATACAGGATGGAGTGGTGGACCGTATGGAGTTGGTGCCCGAATGGACATTAACCTGACTCGTGCTTTAGTTGATGCTGCATTAACTGGTAAATTGGATGATGTAGAATATAAAGAGAATAGAATTTTTCATGTGTTTGTCCCTAAATCCTGTCCTGAAGTTCCATCAAACATATTAAATCCAAAGAATACCTGGGAAGATAGGTCAGCTTATGATTCCAGAGCAAAAAAATTGGCTGCCGAATTTTCTGCTCATTTTGATAAGGCTTATGGAAATAAAAATATTGATGTCAGAATTATAAGACAATGTCCAGGCAGATGATACACCTTATAGGTTATCAATTATATGACACTATTTTAAAATTATACACTTTTTAAATTCTGAGATTGAGTTTGTAGTAATTTTGTAAAAGTAAACTCCGGATTTTTGCTCTTTAACATTCCAAGTTGCACAATAATTTCCAACATTTTTATAACAATCTTCAATTGTTTCTATCAGCTGTCCCTTCAAATTATAAATTTGTAACTTGACATCAGTGGGTTTTGGTAAGTAGTAGCTGATGTAAGTTTTTGAATTAAAAGGGTTGGGATAATTTTGTGATAATATTAAAGAGATAGAGTTCAATTGATTTTCGTCTTCAACACTTGCATAATTTAAAGCATCATTTGCATTTATTCTGCCATATCCATAATATTGATCCCATCCTGGAGTATCTTCATAAGGATCACCTACCTGGTCTTCAGCAGTATTTCTGATAATATTTCTAATTTGGTCAACAGTTCTTGTAGTATCTTGAGCTAATAGCAAACAAGCCAATCCTGTTACATAAGGCGTTGCTTGTGAGGTTCCGCTCCAATACCAATCATAATTTGTGTCAGATAGATAATATAATCCATAAATATAGTTTCCAGGAGCAACTACATCAATATGTAATCCGTAATTGCTTCCACCTCCCCAAGAGAATGGATTACACCTTGTATCATCTGTATCGGTAGCACCTACAGCAATTGTGTTAGAATAAGCTGCTGGATAATT
Organism: uncultured Candidatus Cloacimonadota bacterium; assembly: GCA_964398885.1. Taxonomy (GTDB): domain Bacteria; phylum Cloacimonadota; class Cloacimonadia; order JGIOTU-2; family JGIOTU-2; genus JAGMCF01. The sequence continues at coordinate 24,491 of CAYNOU010000015.1, forward strand.
AGGAGTAGAAGAATTGTAATTCCCCATTGAACATGCAATAAATACATTATTCAAGTAAGCATAATTCACAGCATCCTGTAAAGACGATGAGAAAGAAGTTCCTCCGACAGACATATTAATCAGTTTTGCACCATTATTTACTGCGTAATAGATTCCTTCTTCCCACCAAGAATAATATCCAAAACCAGAATTGTTTAGAATTTTACAAATCATTAACTTACAATTCCAGTCAACCCCAGCATAACCAATACTATTATTCGCATTAGCTCCAACTATCCCGGTTACATTTGTTCCATGTCCTGTTCCATCATTAGGATTATTGTCATTATATGCAAAATCCCAACCTTGATAATCATCAATATAACCATTACCATCATCATCAATACCATTACCTGGAATCTCTCCTGTATTTATCCAGATTCTGCTTGAAAGTTCAGGATGGGTTAATCTACAGCCTGAATCAAGGACAGCTAAAATGATAGTTGAATCTCCTTGTTCAACTTCCCAGGCTTCATCCATATCTATATCTGCATCTGGTGTACCTGGATGAACAGATGGAAATGTGCCGTCATTCTTCAATCCCCATTGACGGTAAAAGTATTGATCGTTTGGGATTAACCTTTGACCATTTTCCTTACCAATAAAATCAGGTTCAACATATTCAAATTTACCTGTGAGAAAGTAATCTTTTAGCAAACAATCCAAGTTACTGTTTAATTCAAACTTGAATATATAAATCCCGCCTAAATTAAGTTTTTCATAAATGTTTGTTTTTTCGTTTTCTCTTGGGAATAATCTTTTTATATCAGAGCAGTTATATTTGATGTTTAAAGAATCAATATCTGAATAACCTGTTAATACAATATCATTATGATGAATGCTGTAATTAACAGAGTAGTTAGGTTTGAATTTTACTATAATTACATCAGAGCGATAATTATTTATCAGTGCCTTTTGTAATGAATAGGTTAGTAGCTTAAATCCTGATAATGATGTTGTACAAAATAGAAGCAAGACTAATAAATAAGTCTTTCTAAACTTTTTCATAATGGTCATCTCCTTTTTTGGTTTTATTAACTGATTAAATTTAAGAATCAGATAGAAAAAATGTCAATAAATTTTTTTCCTTTTATATATAAGTTCACTAAAAAATCTAAAAACTTAAATAATACAAAATTTTTGTATAGATAGAAGCGTGAAAATAAAAAAAGTATGTGTCATCCTGAACGGATCCGCCAGACCCGATTTTATCCCCGATACATCGGGGTCTCGGAGCTGGCGGACAAAGGATTATGAAAATTACTAATAATTTTAAATAGGTTTAATTTTATGAATAAAATATTGTTCGTGTCCGTCTGGGCGCCTGTCTCCTCAGGCTCGGCGCCCAGACGGGCGATATATCGGGATTCTCTTTCTATGATTTATACCAGAATTGTGAAGCTTAATCTACATTCATTACAATAATATCGTTGCGTTTGTCGCTTTCTGATATCTCTGGTTGTTACGATGTTACTATAAATACTTTCTTTTTTGTTCTTAAACAACTACATTTTGGACATCGTTTTTTTTCGTTATCATCATGATACAAGCATAAATCTCTATTAACTACCTTGTCAAGTAACATTTATGGTCTTTTCAGACCCAGTTATTTGAACACTCCCTATTAATTAAAATATTCCCATAATTTGTGTCAAGGCTAAAACACAATCTTAAAAGTTGTCCCATTCATATGACTTAGTTCTATGTTCCCTTCTAATTGTTCCACTAAAGTATTTACTAATTGTAGACCCAGGGATTCTGTTTTTTTAAAATCAATGTCATCAGGAAAACCGATTCCATTATCACTTATAATGAATTTATATTTATCACCTTTTATTATACTCATATCAATATTTATATTACATTTTTCATCTTCAGGTCTTTCTTTAATGTTTGGAAAAGCATGTATTACACAATTTGTTACAAGTTCATTTATAATCAATCCACAAGGAATTGCTTTTTTAACATCTAATAGAATATTTTTAGCATTAATATTTAATTGAATTAATGAGGGATATTTAGAAAAAGAACTTAATATATGCGTTGTGATATTTCTAATATAGCTATCAAAAGCTATCCTATTGAGATTTTCTGATTGATATAATTTCCCCTGAATTTTAGACATAACCATTATTCGATTACTTGTTTCTTTAAAAGCTATAAGAGCTTTTTTATCTTCAATATATTTAGATTGCAGGTTGATTAAACTTTGTATAATTTGCATATTATTTCTAACTCTATGATTAATTTCTCTTAACATAACTTCTTTTTCTTTAAGTGAATCTTTTATATGTTTTTCTGCAAGTTTTCGTTCAGTAATATCGTTTAAAAAATTCAATGTGGCTGGTTTATTTTCCCATTCAATTAATGTTGAGTTTATTTCTACCCACTTTGTATTACCTTTTTTATCAATAATTCTGAATGGATATTTATATATGAATTCCTCACCCTTAAGTCTTCTTTTATGTCTTTCAACTACCATATCTCTATCATCAGGATGTATGAAATTAATAAATGGTTTTACAGATATCTCTTCTTTAGTATAACCTGTTATTTCAATAGTATTAGGATTGAAAAATTTTAAATAACCCTCCTGAGCAACAAAAATTGCTTCATTAGCATTATTTATTAGTTTTTTATATTTATCCTTGATTTCAGTCAATTCTTTTGTTCTTTGTTGAACAAGCACTTCAAGTAGTTCTTTTTCATTTCTTAATTTATCTTCTGCTTGTTTAATACGAAGAGCAACTTTTACCTGTGCAATAAGTTCGTTTCGTTCAATTGGTTTTGCAATGAATATATCAGCTCCGAGCTCCAATGCTTTAATTCTACTCTCTATATCTTTATAGATACCTGTTATCATAATGATAGGAATGTCTTTTATTCTTTCATTTGTTTTTAACCTTTTACATACTTCAAAGCCATCTATTCCTGGCATCTTTATATCAAGTAATATTGTATCTGGTAATTCTTTTTTAGTTTTTTCTATCCCTTCTACTCCATCTAAAGCAGTTATTACTTTACAATCTTGTATTGATGTTTCTAATATATCTTTCAGTAATATTACAATTTTTTCATCGTCATCTATTACTAATATTTTTTGCATAATTCCTCTTTAATATAATATTAATAAAATCATATTATTTTATCTCTTTGTAAGGTATTGAGCTAACTCCTCAAATTTATCTTTATATTTATGATAAAATGGAAGAAGTTTTTGATATTCTCTTACTTTTGAAATTTCTTTCAATTCAATTACTTGAATATCTTTGGGTAATTTCTTTTTGATTCTATGAAATGCTCCTATAAAAATGATTCCTACTTCGTCTTTTTCCAAAGTATCATCAATTCTTTTTGCTATGAATTTATCTCTTTGATTTAAGAGTATGTTTTTTATTAAATTATATTTTATCAATGCCATTAGTTTTTGCAGAACTGATTTAGCTTTTGTTAATGATATAAAACTATCCAATTCCTTCTTAACCAGGTGGAAATCTTCTGTCTTTACTAAAACACCACCTTTTTTAATGAGCATTGAAATTAATTCATAATTTTTACTTCCAGATTTAATTCCCTGTTCAACAATTTTCATACCAACGGCACCATCAGCCACCATACCATCCTGATAAATTTTCATCTTCATATCTGGTTCAAAAATTGAATAAAAATAATGTAAAATCGCATCCCAAAAACCATCAATTGTTTTTATGTGCTTTTCCCAGACATCCTTTCCTAAATTAGCAATACCTTTTTTATTTACATCCTTTGATAAAGAACCAAGATCAGCACTTGAATGTATTATCGGAACATATATCAGATTTCTCATTTTTTATGCTAAACTCTTTGCTTTTATAATAAGGTTTGCAGTCTTCTTTCTTAAATTTGCTATAATATGACAATTCTCACAATCTAATTTATTTTCATCATAATCAGAACAAGAAAGTAAGGCATTTACCTCTTTTTCCAATTCCTCTGCATATCTTGCTTTATCAAGAATATGTTTCTCTTTATTAATTCTATTTGTAATATGTTTTATTAATGGTTCTTTTTTTCTAAATATTTCACAATTAATTAATATTTTTTCTTTATGCATAAACTTTCCTAACCAAAAGCTAATATATTTCTTAAAGATAATACTTCATATACATAAGTATTTTTTCTATTTACCCGAAGACTGATTAGTTATTTAAGTTTTCATAAACATGAAACTTATTGAAAAACTATTCTTCAGATTCAATTAAATCTATCGCAGCCACTTTAATAGATATATCTCTTTCCAATTTTCTGCTAAGCTTTATTTTATGTTTAAGAATTTTTATCCACATATCATATATATCTTTACCCTTGAACTCTTTTCCAAGATATTCTTTAATCATATTTTTATAAAAATCCTCTCTATCATGTTCAACAAAGGCAATTACATATTTGAATGTTTCTGTTGAAATTTCATAATCTTTACATCGGATATCAATAACCGCAAATCCTAACTTTAATAAGCTATCAAAATTGATATTAATATTTGTATCAATATTTTCAGTCATTTTTCTACTCCTCCTTTTTACATCAAATCTCCTAAAGGACCTAAATTTAAATTTAAATCATCATCTTTAAGTCCAAATATTTCTTTTAATTCATTCATTTTGTTTTCCAATTTCATCAGAGTTTCTCCCAGTCGTTCAATTTCTTCTTCAGTTAATGAATCACTTTCAATTCTTCTCATTGCTTGCTTTTCCATAAGTTTTCTAATAAGCTCAATAAGAGTTAAAACGAGTTTTGCCAATCCTTGTTCAACCTTTTCTGGATCAGCATTAATTCTATTTGGTAAAGCATTTTTAACTTTATCTAATTCTTCAGCGAACTCATCAATTGATTCTGATTTAATAATAACTTTTTCATCACTCATAAGATATACTCACTTAATTGATTTATTAACAAAATTATAAGGAGGCCATGGACCTGTTAATAGAAATTTTATATCCTTCTTTTCTCTTTTGATTTGTTTTATTGTTTGAATAAATTCATCTTTCATATCATTTTTGACTAAATATGTTGCATTTAAAATAATTTTTGGAGTAACCATTTTTTTTACTTTGTACAAATAACTTAACTTTTTTAAAGGACTATGAATCTCTTCAATTATATCATCGATTTTTTTCATAAAAGAATCTTCAGATTTATGCTGTTTCAATTTATCAATTAAATAATTTCTATAGATAGAATTTTTATTTAATTGCTTCAATTTTTTGTAATTATCCAGGTTGAAAGTATATTCAGGTTTAAAATCAGTTTTATTCATATCCCATAAAATCTTTAAACCAAATTCAGATTTGTTTTCTACTTTTTTTAAATTATCAACAAAGTCTGAATAATTCCTTTTCAGGATTTCCACGATGTTAGTATCATTTTTCATTACAGAACCAAATCTCATTGGAAGAAGATTGTATTTCACCCACAAATTTTCAATAGTCTTTTCATAAGAAAATGCAATATCAGATGAAACTTTTATTTTATCCCAATTTACATTGCTAACTGCAGCAGAAATATCTCTAAAACCTACAAAATATACAGAAGAATTATCCAATCCCATTATATCAGGTTTATGATTACTGCTGTTTACATTTGAATCTAAAATGGCATAAATGTATTTATATTTTTTCATCTGAAAATCTCTTTTTTTAGCCACGAACTACACGAACTAACACGAACAAAATCCTATTCATAAAATTAAACCTTTAAAATTAGGGGGTAGCAACAGGTTTATCCTGTTGCTGTTCACATTCATCAAATAAGATATTTTCATATTATTTTGTCCGCCAGCTGGCGGATGTATGTTTCATAATTTGTTTAAGATGGATCTTGATACGGTGAGTAAATTGGAGCACCTCTATATTTTTCCATAGTCTCAACAGAGGAAAGAAGTAATTTTAAGCCTAAATAAACAAGGTCAATATCTGCCACAGAAATTACTATATCACCGGCAATAACAACACCTTTATTCAAAATTCTATCCAGAAGTTCTAACAAGGTTACATCTTTAGATTTTGTTATCACATCATTCATATAACCTCCTGAAAATTTATTTATCCTCTTTAATATTGATAAAATTATATGAAGGCCAAGGTCCTGAATAATCAAATTCCAAACCATAATCATTATACTTATTTTGAAGTTTTTCTATAATATTAACAAAATTCTTAACTTTATCTTTTGTAATTAAATAGGCAGTATTGAGAATCATATCATTTTGTTTTTCAGTTACTTCTTTGGGAAGCAGATTATTAATTTTTGTGTTATATGCAACTTTTTTTAAATCATTAAAACAATTCTGTCCATATTCATTAAGTTTTCTTTCGCTTTCTTTACTTATCAAATCCTTTCTCTTTTTCTTTAAAATGTAAGCTTTACCAGGAGAACTTTCTCTAATTTCGTTATCAAGCTGACTGATTTCATTGTTGTCTTTAATAATCTTATCATTAAATTTTTCCAAATCGCAATATATCTTTACAGACCATTCCTCTTTATTTTTCAAATAATTAATATTTTCCTTAAACTCTTTGGAATAACTATCTATCATCTTTTTTATGTTTTTCTCACTATTATATATTGTGCCAAACTTAAATGGAATGACTGTTGATAATTTCATTATGTTGCTAATAATTCTTATATGTTCTCTAACCTGAGGTTCAAACCAACTCATATCAGCAAGATTTTGTTTTAGATTTTCTTCACTAAATTCAGCTTCAGGAACATATTTCGCAACTGCATAAAGTTCATTGCTATTAATAGAAAAAATATTTTCAGATAATTTATTCACCTCTTGTAAGTCTGGAGTTTTATCAGTTATACAATATAAATATATTAATTCAGTATTATCCATTTCATTCTTCCTCATTATTTCTTCTAATAATATCTAATCTTTCTAAAAGTTCCCTTTCCTTTTTATTATATTCCTCTTCAGAAATTTCATCTAATTCAAATTGTAATTGTAATTCCATCAGTTTTTCTTTGATTACACCTTGATCAGAGGTTTCTTTTTCAACAACTTCATTGATCTTTTTTCCAAGCCAGATTACACCTTTTAACGGTGCAAGCAAAATATCATCTATTAAAAACATTATAACCCCTTTGTTTGAATAATTAAATTCACAAAATTAAATGGAGGTAAGGTTCCTACATACTTAAATTTAATAATATTACCATATTCTTCATCAAGCTCATTCATCATTTTATCAAACTCATCTTCAATATCTTTTTCAATCAAGAATGCTGAGTTGATTATCATTCTTTCACCATAAGTATCATTATCTTTTACTTCTACTGCTAAAGGAGAAAAAGTATCCAAAATTTTCTTCTTAAATATTTCTTTCTCCTTTTCTAAAGCGATTTCAACCATTCTGCCAATTTGAATTCTTTGATGATGAGTCTTTTCAGGAGGAAGTGAACTAAGTTTTTCTTTTAATGCTTTTATATCTTTGTATTTTTCAACAATATGATTATAAATCACATCTTTTTCAAAAATTGCTTTAACTCCAAGTTCCTTCTTTCCTTTTATCCAATTTAATAAACCTTTAAATTTATCATATTCCATTTCCAATATTTTCTTAATCTTATCTTCATCTTCTGTAATAGTGCAAAATCTCACCGGCAAAACATCATAATTTTCCATTACCTTTTCAATTGCTTTTTCGTGAGCGATAAAATTTTCTCTTGAAGTAGAATACTTTTTTATTGGAGAATTGCTCACAACGGTACTAATGTCATTATAACTAATAGTATAAACCGTATCTCCTCTGCCACCAATTCCTATTGGACCGAAATCAATATACTTTCCATTTTGGATTATACAATAAATATATTTTCCTTCTTCCATAATGACTCTAACCTATCTTTTTTAATGAGCTATTAAAGTGTAATGCATCTATTTTTCCCATTCTTGTGGATAAATAGTAATATTCACAAAATTAAAAACAGGTAGAGGTCCAGAATACATAAACTTTATTCTCTCATTATATTTTTCACTTAGATCATCCATAATATTATCAAATTCTTTTTCTCTGCCCTTATCCACCAGGAATGCCGCATTTATGAACATTTCATCGCCAATTGTTTTATTAAGGTTATGTTCAATTGCAGTTCTTCTAAAAACATCGACAATTTTTTCAGCCTCAATTTCTTTTTTCTTTATCAAAGCTTTTTCTACCATCTTACCAATTTCTACCTGTGATTTAATATTTTTCCCCTCTTTTCTTCTACGGATTTTTTCTTTCAAATTCTTAATTTGAATATTTTCTTCTACCACTTCATTGAAGATTGAATTCATATTTTTCCATAAACCTTTAATACTCAATTCAATCTTGTTGTCCATATATCTTAAATAATCTTTAAATTCCCTATATCTATCATCGAGGAGATTTCTAATCTCATCAGGATTGGAAGCAATGGTTCCAAATCGCACCGGAAGCACACTATTAAATTCTTCCATAACCTTTTCTATCACTTTCTCATGTGCTATCATATTATCTCTATTAACAACAAATTTTGTAAGAGGATGATTACTGACAACCATACTTAGATCTTTATACCCAATTGTTAGAACCTCATCATTCCTGTTTCCAATACCTATGGGACCAAAATTCCTGTCCTGTGAAGATTGAATAATACAATAAATATACTTTCCTTCTCTTTCCATTTTTTATTCCTTTAAAGTTACTAATATTTTATTCTTCTCTACATCTTCTTCTTTAAATGAATATCTACCATTAAAAGAGGTTTGTTCAGCAGCCTGGCAATAATCACAAATGTAATTATAAGCGTCTTTTAATTCTTCAAACTCAACCTTGTCTCTTACATCATTCTGATTTTTATCCGGATGTAATTGTAAAGCTTTTGCATGAAATGCCTTTTTTATTTCATCCTTTGTAGCAGATTCATTTAAACAGAGTTTTTCTCTTGCACAATCAATAACATCAAATTCCATTTCTTTTACTTCCAGTGTATAAAAGCTATAAGCAGGAAGCGGTCCAACACACCTGAAATTAAACTGCTCTTCATATTCTTCATTCAGTTCTTCTATTTTACTTTCAAAATCATTTTTTTGATGATTACTTACTAAAAATGCTGTATTGATAATCATTCTATCATCCATAACATCATGGATATTAGAACTGACACAAATTGTTTTCAAAGCATTATGTATCTCTTCAGAATATTTTATTCTTTTGCTATCCAAAGCATTTTTTACCATAACTCCAATCTGCATTTGGTCGCCGGTAGTTATTTTCTTTGAACTACTCAGAAGCTTTTCTTTAAATTCTTTTATCTCTTTTTCTTCACCGATTCTTTTCAATTGGGACTGTAAATCATTCCATATCACTGCAACATCAATCTCAATTTTATCCTTAATCTTATTAAAAACATCATTTACAAGATTATAACCTTTACTCAAAATTTCAATTACTTGACTTTGATTTTCTACATAAGTTCCCAATTTTAATGGAATAATTGAATATCCAAGATTCATAACTTCTTCAATAACCTTTTGGTGTTTTACTAATAATTGTGCCAGAGAATCTGTAAACATATACTGAATATCAACTTCTTCAGAATCACTTACAACTGCAGCTATATCCTGGTAAGGTATTGAATATATCTCTACTCCATCTACTTCTGAAAATTCTGTTAGATTATTTTTTACGGGAATTATTCCGTATAATAATTTTCCTTTTTCTTCCATAAGATATTCCTTTAAAATTTATTCCACAATATGAAACACGGTCTGGTTTTATGAAACTCGAATTTCTGTTTAAAATTTCTTTCTAACCAGTTCAATTGCTTTATCAAAATGTTCTCTACAAATCTTTAATTCATTCTCTTTTCTTTTTTTATTTTCAATAAATTCTCTAATTGCAAACATAGAAGCTTTCCGGCAGATGAATTCAATATCAGAACCAACCATATTTTCAGTTTGAACTGCTAACTTTTGTATATCAATATCATCATTAAGAGGTTTGTTTTTGGTATGGATTCTAAAAATTTCTGCTCTTGTATTTTTATCTGGAGGAGGTAATTCAAATAGAAGGTCAAATCTACCGCTTCTTAATAATGCTTTATCAATCAAATCCAGCCTATTTGTTGCAGCCAGCACAACAACGCCTTTCAATTCTTCAATACCATCCATTTCAGTCAGGAATTGGCTGATCACTCTTTCAGTAACTTGTGAATCGGAACTTGCACCTCTTTTGGGAACCAGACTATCAATTTCATCTATGAAAAGAATAGTGGGAGATGCTTGTTTTGCTTTTTTGAATATCTCTCTCACTCCTCTTTCAGATTCACCCACATATTTGCTGATTAATTGAGGTCCTTTGATAGAAATAAAATTTACTCCACTTTCAGTAGCAACTGCTTTTGCTAAAAGTGTTTTTCCAGTTCCGGGTTGTCCATAAAGTAAAATACCTTTAGGAGGAGTAGTATTTGCTTTCTGGAAAATATCTGAATATTTAAGAGGCCATTCTACAGATTCTTTCAGTTCCTGTTTTATGTTTTCAAGACCACCGACATCATCCCATCTAACATCCGGCACTTCCACAAAAACTTCTCTAATTGCAGAAGGTTCAACCTCTTTCATTGCTTCAAAAAAGTTATCCATTGTTACCTGTAATTTCATTAAAGTATCATAAGGAATATCCGCCATTTCATAGTCAATATGAGGAAGAATTTTTCTTAGTGCTACCATTGCAGATTCTCTTGCCAGAGCTTCTAAATCTGCACCCACAAAACCGTGTGTGATTTCAGCTAATTTATTTATATCTACCCCGTTAGATAACTTTCCGTATCTAATGGGGCTGACATCATCAGCTAAAGGCATTCCTCTTGTATGAATTTGAAGAATTTCTAATCTTCCATTTTTATCCGGAATAGGGATAGATATTTCTCTATCAAATCTGCCCGGTCTTCTTAATGCCGGGTCAATAGAGTTTGGGATATTTGTAGCTCCGATAACAATCACATGTCCTCTTGATTCCAAGCCATCCAGGAGAGATAGAAGCTGAGCAACAACCCTTCTTTCAACCTGTTTTTCTCCGCCCATATCTTCTCTTTTGGGAGCGATGGCATCAATCTCATCAATGAAAATAATTGCAGGTGCATGAGCTTGAGCATCTTCAAAAATTTTTCTTAAACGAGCTTCACTTTCGCCGTAAAATTTACCCATTATCTCCGGACCGGAAATATGAGTGAAATATGCATCGGTTTCATTGGCAACAGCACGAGCAATTAAAGTCTTTCCCGTTCCAGGAGGTCCGTAAAGGAAGACACCTTTTGGTGGGTCAATTCCTAATCTTTCAAATATTTGAGGATACCTTAAAGGCAATTCTATCATCTCCCGAATTCTCTGGATTTGATTACCAAGACCACCGATATCTTCATAGGATATTTTAGTTGGTGTTGTTACTCCAGCTTTCTTTGTTTCCATCCTGATCATAGTTTGCGAATCGATTAAAACAACACCATCCGGTGAAGTATCAACAATCTTATAATCACTTGACCTTGAACCAAAAAGAGTTGCTCTGACCCTGTCACCTGCAGAAACGGGAAGACCTTCAATTAGCGAACCGATATATCTTGTATCTTTTGTTCTTTGAAATATTCCTGAAATAGTTAATGGAAGCAATCTGATTCTGCTGGCAGATTTATATTCTATTTTTTGAATTTTGACTTTTTCATCCAAACCGATTTGAGCATTTTCTCTGGTTATACCATCGATCTGGATTATCTTTTTACCTCTGACATCTGCATAACAGGGCATTATTTTAGCAGGGGTTTTTCTTTTACCTTCAACTTGAATAATATCACCTACATCCAATCCGACTGATTTCATATCTTCAGGGTCAATCCTTGCTATAGCTCTGCCGACATCCTTTGATAAGGCTTCGGTTACTTTTAAAATTAATGTACTAATCTCTTTTTCCATAATTGATTAATACTCCTTCTAAAA
>CAYNOU010000015.1:36624-43378 GCA_964398885.1 uncultured Candidatus Cloacimonadota bacterium
TTGTCTGCAAAATGAACAATCTTCTGATTCCATAACATTATTAATAATTAATTGCTTTACTTGAATCCCATATTTTCCCAGACTTTTTATCAATCGGTCTGTTTCCATAATTGCCATATATTCCGGAATTGTTACTGCAATGAACTCACACAGATCACTATTTTTGAGAATAGATTCAATTCTTTTAACGGTTTTTTTCATAATCAAAAGAAAATCATCACCTTCATCCGGCTTGTATTTTCCGGAAAAACTTGTAACCATATACCTGTATTTCCATCTCATTTTTGCCAGGACTTTTATCCAATCATCCAGCAGTTGTGGTAATGAAAGCAATCGCAAAGCATGACCTGTTGGCGCTGTATCGACGATATATTTATCAAACTTTGCTTCTTCTATCAAATCAACTATTATTTTGAAACCCATTACTTCATCTATACCCGGGATAGGCAGGGTAAATACTGAATCAATGTCTTCATTATCTAAATAGGAAGAGGTATCCAGAATTTTCTTGATTTCATCTTCATATTCAATTTTAAATTGTTTCAGAGATTTTTCAGCAGAAATTTCATAAATACTCAGATTTTTTAATTCTTCATATTTTTTGAAATCCTCAGGTATCAAGCTATAAATCGGGTGGATCTCATTTTCAGTTTTTGTTTGAATACCCAGGCTGTCATAAAGGGAATGAGCAGGATCGGTTGAGATTAGAAGAGTTTCATAATCTTTTGCGAGATAAAGAGCTGTGCTGGTGGCACAGGTTGTTTTTCCGACACCACCCTTTCCACCAAAAAGGATCAGTTTTAATGAGTCCTTCCTTCTCGTTCCCAAATTGCATTTGGGAACATAATTGTTAAAGAAATTATATTTCAAATTAATTTTATCTCATCTCCCTAAATGGAATCAAAGTAAAACTTTTACGAAAAATTGCATTCCCAAATACAATTTGGGAACGAGCAGAAAACAGATCTATAATTTCACGACAACTTGTTGGTAAGTTAATTCCGTAAGCGCCTAAGAATTTTTTTTTGACGGATTAAGAGATTTATCAGACCCTATTTTTTCATTTTGATTTCCAGGATGCCATTTTTATATGAAGATTGTAATGTTTCTGCTTGAATTTTGGCTGGTAGAAGAACCTCTTTATGATATTCTCTATCTTCGTTCTGAGCAGAGATATCAAGGATATCTTCTTTCAAGTCCAGTTTTATATTATCAGCATTGATGCCTGGCATTTCTGCCATTACTATAATTTCGTCTTCTTCATCAAAAATATCTGTGATAGGTTCTCTCTCTTTTTTAATGGTAGGTCCTTTTGGCGTCCTTTTGATATTTCCAAAAGGCTCTACAACAGGTTTGCCACCAACTGCAGATTTAACAGAAAATCCGAATACACCTTTCATTCCTTTTTTGAGATTGCTCAAATCTATCTCACCTTCTTTCTTGATTTCGCCACCTGCCTCTTTTAACTCTGCAGCAAGGTCAACCAATTTCTCTATCCCTTTGAACAATCCACCCAAATTGAGCTTCCCTAAACCGAAATCAAAATCTAATCCTTCATCTTTTTTTTCTTTTTTCTCAGTCATAGCTTATTCTCCTTTTAAATTTTTTTATGAGTTCTACAAAATAGGGTATTTAGAAGCCCACGATTTTAATCGTGGGAAAATTGAAATACACAACCATTTAACCATTTTAATGGTTTTGAAACCGTTAAAACGGTTAAAAAACTCGGTTTCATTCTTTACCCACAAATAAATTTGTGGGCTTCTTTTACAAACTCCATATTTGTGTGTAATGAACAGCCTAAAAGGAGAGGATTGAGGTAAAAAACACCCTATTTTGCAGAATCCTTTTTTTCTTTTATAATTATGATAGATAGAATATCTAAATTCCTTAAATATGTAAAGCTTTGTAATGGAAGCATTCATGCTATTATTTTTCGCCACAAAGGCACCAAGACACAAAGTTATTTTATTGCTTTAAATAATCTTTATTTATTCCTTTGTGGCTTCGTGTCTTGGTGGCAGGAAGTATTGCAATGATTGAAGCCATTACAAAATATGTAAAGTTTTTTACTTTATCATATATTTCCCTTTTGCAGTAATTCTGCAGGATGAATGCGAAAAGAATCCGATGCAATCCTGTTTTTCTAAAGATTTACAGAGCAGATATGTATAACCAATCTCAAATCCTGCTTTACTACTAATTTCCTTTATTGACATCAAATCATTCTTTTGCTTCATTATCTTTAATATTTCAAGTTCTGTTGCTGTTATACTCATAATAAAAAAATCCCGTTAAATAATCCCGATATATCGGGACCAACGGGATTCTCTCTCATAAAATCTTCAATTATCTCAAACCAATATTATAAACAGATATTATTATTTTATCTTTGCTTCCAATCTTTCCAATCTGTTCTTCAGTGCTTCATTTTCTTTTTCAATTTCTGTTTCTTTTGCTTTTGAAGATAGATAAGAATCCTGTTGCCACCAGTTTATGCCCATTTCCATTGCTTTATCAACCGAAGCGATAAGAAGACGGATTTTTATATTTAACAGGTCAATATCGGCAATCTGAATCTTGATGTCGCCAGCGATAACAATACCCTTGTCCAAAACCCTTTCCAAAATATCAGCTAAATTAGTAGTGTCAAGTGCACTCCCTACTGATGATCTAGGCATAGTTTATCCCTCCTTTTTCTTATTCTGCTTTTTCTTCTTTCAATCCATAAGATATAACATTCAGTTCATTATTTAGTTTTATTTCATAGATATTTCTATCCTGAACTCTTGTAGGCAGACCTAAAGATTTTATAAATGAACTCTCTTCATAGATTTCTGCATCACCGGACCATCCATCATCTTCTTTTGTTATCCTTATTATTTTTACATTCTTATTAATAGTTTTTTTAAAAAAATCTTCTATTGTTGCTCTAACTTCATCAATTTTCATTATCACTCCTTATCATTTTTTTGTAATTACACCTTTGCCTTTACAAACCAGACAAGGCAAACTGCCACCAGGTTCTTTACCTCTACCCTTGCAGTGTTCACAAACCTCGATGGGTTTTGTAATACTTACAAGTCCTGTTCCCCTGCAAACAGTGCAGGTAATATTTGTTCTGGCGGGATATTCTCCTCTACCTTTACAATAGGCACAAACTACCACCGGACCTTTTACAGAAATGATTCCAGAACCTCTACAAACAGGGCATTTTATATCTTTGCTTCCTGGTAACATTCCGGTTCCTGAACAAAATGAACATTTAAATTGATTTCCTTCAAAAATCTCACCTACTTTTCTTCCGAATCTTCTATTGCCACCTTTAAAATCATACATTTTCCACTCCATATAATTCTCCTTTGGAAAACTAATAATTTAATGACATTTTTTTCCACTCTTTCTTTTCTTCTTGTTTTTGAGTGTTTTGAGTGAAATTATTTTTTTTAAGACCTATATCAGTTTCAGCTTGTCCAGTAATTTCTACTTCCTGAAGTTTATTCTTCTCTTCATCTATTTCTTCAATACGTTTATTTGTTTGTTCCATTTTCATCAGTAATCTTTCATTTTCTTTTATGAGTCTGTCTTTCTCTTTTTGAAGCATATATAAATCCAAATATATTGAACTCTGAATTCTTGGTATTGAACGCTTTTTTACACTTTGCATAGTTCTAACAGCATGTAAACCTCTACGGCTATCAACATCTCTCATTGTTATCTCCTTTCATAAAATAATTTTAAAAAAGTAAATTAAAGAGTGAATATCTATTTTCTATTATCATGTGTTATCTCTTCCAAAAATGATTATGTTTTGCTCCAGTTATCTTTAATTCAACCGATTGACCTTCTTTAAGACCAGCTGAACGAATGATATTTTCCGGAAGTTTTATTTTTTCATCTTTTTCTAATCTTGAAAAACTTCTCATAAGAGTCATTTTTATTCCTCCTATCAGTCTCGGCTAGGCCGAGCCTAGACGGAAAATATTAACAATATTTTTCTACCATTTCTTTTACTACTTGTTTTACTCTTTCCTGATTTGTTTTTGAACCCACTCTGCTTGTTTCAGAAGCGAGTATATCCTGACAGATTTGAGCAAAAGCACCATTTGCTTTTGAGGGTGATATTTTTTGAACTTTAAGAGTTTTGGCAATCATAATACAGCCTCTAACAGTTGGAGCAAATTCACATTTGCCTGAATCTCGTAAACCTCTAACGACCTTAACTATTTTTTCAGAATCAGCTTTTTTGAGTTTTGCTTTTGCCTTAGTGATTCCCAATTCAGTATCATAATCAAAATGGTCTAAGTCCATAGTAATCATTCTATCACGAAGTGCATCCTGGCTTCTATTGACTCCAGCATATTCCTCAGGATTTGATGTAAATATTGCTGTGAAATCCGGGTCAACTTTTAGATATGGTTCTTCTCCTCTTCCGACAGGCAAATCCATCATCTTTTCTTGTAGAATGGAAAGAAGAATATTATTTGCTTCCGGTCTTGACCGTGTGAATTCATCATATAAAAGAGTAAAACCATATTTACAGGCAACTGTCAAACGATTATCAACCCATCGTTTTACCATATCCTCTTCAACTTTAAGGACCCTAGATACGAATCTATCAACGACCTTTCTGAATCTGTATCCATATTCACCACCAACTAAATCAGAGGTTGAAAATTCCTCATCTCCATGAATCATTACAACTGGTCTGCCAATTTTACTTGCCAGATGTAAAGCAAGAGTAGTTTTACCTGTGCCTGATGGACCGCGGAAATGGACAGGAAAACCTGCTTTTATGTAAGAGAGGGCTCTTTTTGTTATATCCTTTACATATTTTGTTTCTACAAAATCGGGTAAAGGGCTTGGTTCCAGGACGGTAGTCATTTCATCAATCATAATCTTTTACTCCTTTTCTTTCTTTTATTTTTTCTATAAAATTTCAGTTTATCCAAAGTATTATGTTTCTTAATAAGAAATATCTGTCTAAAATGTTTTAATTCATTCATTTTCAGTAATAACTTTGGGAACTACTCCTTTACCTCCGCAGGTAAGACAGGGTAAACCATCAGGTGCAACTCCAGAGCCATTACAATCTGGGCATTTTTCAGTTTCACCTTTTACAGTTACATAACCTTTACCATTACAAACTGTACAGGTTACTCTACCATTATGAGGATATACACCAGTTCCTTTGCAATAAACACATTTTATCATTGGTTCTTTAACTTCTACTTTACCTTTACCACCACAAACCTGACAGGTAGCAAGTTTTGATAACAGGTTAAAAGGATCTTTGCCCGTACCATTACAGAATGCACATTTTATAAGAGACATATTAGTTTCTCCTTTCTTATATTTTTGTATAATGGGTTATGCAAAATATGGAAAATTCACCTAACTTGTCATTCTCGACTTGTCATTCTCGTGTAAACGGGAATCCAGCAGGAATAAAGGTTTATGGATTCCCAATCAAGTTGGGAATGACAAGCGAATGCTATTTTGCAGAACGCATATATTTTTGTATAAGATATGCAAAATAACTTACTTGATACGGAATCCAAAATCCTTAATTTCATTTTATGAGCTGTCAGGGACCATTAAGATATTCAGTGGTAAGTTCGTCATGGATCAGTCTTCGCTAAAGCTACGACCTGACAAGATGGTCCATGACGACTCCTCGGAAATATTGGGAGAGGAAAGGGAGAAGAATCCCGATTATTATAGAGATTCTTCTCCACACATGATTTACTGTATGTAATAATCCTATCTTACTGTAGGAGGAAATATAGATTTAAAGTATAGTAATGAAATTAAATTGGGAAATAAACTTTATCGATTTTTTTAACTTTTCCTGAATCAAGCAATTTCTTTGCAAAAACTCCTAATCTCATTCTTGTAACATCAAGAGGTTCTTCCATATCACCAACTTTTACTCCGTTTGGATGAGCATTAATAAATGCTAACACCTTATCCTCAATTGGTATATCTTTTTCCCAGGGTTGTTCTTTTTTTGCAGGTTTAGGTTTGGGTTTAGGTTTTTCAACTGGTTTTTCTTCTTTTATTGCTTCTGCTACAGGTCGAACTTTTACTTTCTTTTCAAAAATTGGTTTTCCAATCTTTAGATTTGACATAGTCTTATTGAATACTTTCCAATTTTCTGCCATAGCACTGTGTTCATCAGCTATAACTTTTTGCTCATCAGCAAATTTTTGTAAGAGATCAGCAACATATTTATTCCTATCAGCTTGTTTATTCTGAACATCAGCCATCATCTTATTAAATTCTTCAAGCCTATCAGTCTCACCTTTCTCAAGGGATTTCTTAAGTTCATCTGCCATAACTTTGAGTTCATTAACAGTAATTTTTTGTTCATCAGCCATTTTTTGTAAGAGATCAGCAACATATTTATTTCTTTCTACTTGCTTATTCTGAACATCAGCCATCATCTTATTAAATTCCTCAAGCCTATCAGTCTCACCTTTCCCAAGGGATTTCTTAAGTTCATCAGCCATAACTCTGAGTTCATCAACAATAACTTTTTGTTCTTCATCATATTTCTTTAAGAGATCAGTAACATATTTTTTTCTCTCTACTTTATCAACATCAAGGTTTTTTCTAAGCCCATCAGTCATGATTTTGTGCTCTTTCTGAAAATCTGTAAGCATATTATGAGTTTCACTAACAATCTCTCTCACTGTCTTTATTCTCAGTTTATAGGAAGAGATAATGTCTTCACCGAGTTTTTTAATGTCTT
>CAYNOU010000016.1:0-42142 GCA_964398885.1 uncultured Candidatus Cloacimonadota bacterium
TATTATGTCAAGTTTTACAGTATTATCTTCCTAAAAGTTTAGTAAGTATGCTTGTTACATTACGATAAGGTTGGGTAAAGTGAAATAATTTTTATTCTATTTAACAAGATGGTTACCATCACCTTTTGCCTTTGCAAATGTATGAGTATTCTTTGTATAAAAAAGAGGAGAAAAAATAAACTTTCTCCTTCTCGCAGTTTATATCTTTACACCTTTTATTTCATCAAAGCCATCTCTTCGTTCAATTTTAATTCTTTCTTCATTTTATTTCTATAAAGGTTCACTCTGATGGCAGTAAGTAATTCTCTTTCTTCTACTGGCTTGAGTATAAAATTAAATGGTCCTATTATCTCTTTTTCCAAAAGTATGCCCTTTTCTGAATAACCAATAAGATAGACCACTGGAATTTTGAAACGGTTATGGATTTGTTTGGCTGCTTCTATACCGTCTATATTTCCGTTTAACTTAATATCCATCAGGACTAAATCTGGATGCATTTCTGCTGATTTCTTCACCGCTTCCTCACCAGATGAGAGGAGAGTAGCAGCATATCCAAATCTTTCTAACATATTTTGTATATCCTTGGCTATAATGCTCTCATCTTCAATTATCATAATATTAATGAGTGAAGTTTTATCCGTCATTGTTCTTAACCTATTTCTATTAATAAAAAAGACCCACCACCAATATGATGGGTCTTAATTACTACTTTCATCAACAAAATTCCAACTTAGTCAGCATCATTTCACTATGTAATATCAAGGAAATGAATCTCAAAACCAAATGCTGAAAAATATAAGGAAATCAAAAGAATAACAAAAATCAATGATCTATTAATAATAAAGAGGATAATAAACCTTTATCTTTTTCTTTTTCTTTTTCTTTTTTTGGTGCAGTTTCCTTAACCTAATCTGTTCATCTGTCAACCAAATAATTGAGCCCGAATGATTGTGATATGGTTTCAACTCATTTGAATGATCTACTTCACTTTGAACATCATTTAATATGTTTTTACCATTATCTTTTGATATATAACTTTTACCTTGGATTTTTTCTTTCATTCCTACCTAATTTATCATCTCTTCTCTATTGTTGTACTTAATTTACTTGATTACCATCATCTTCTTAACTTCATTGTAATTCTCTGTTTTGAGTTGATAGAAATAGACACCTGTTGGAAGATTGTCTACACTCCACACTGCTGTTCCATATCTGGCTTCAATGGTTTCAATGAGTTGTCCAGCAATATTGTAGATCCTGATTTCTACTGGCTCTGCCTTCAGTCTGCCTTTGATTGCATATTTTATAGTTGTAGAACCTTTAAAGGGATTGGGATAGTTTTCAAGTCTGTTCTCTTTAAAATCATTAACAAATCCACCTTCACCTTCCTCTGGTGTTAAGCTGATAGAAGCATAAACATGTGTCTCTCCACCCATATCAACTGATTCTAGCCAGTAATAGTAAGTCGTCTCAATCTCTACAGGATTATCATCAGTAAATGTATACTCATTTGGATTAGATGTGGTTCCATGTCCGGGTATTAAATCTACATTAATCTTCTGTGCTGTGCCAAAAACATCTTCTGTATTACGATAGACATTAAATCCATTCACATCTGTTTCACTTGCTGTTGCCCAGTAGATTGAAGTATAACCATTCTCAGCAAGATAAGTCGCAGTAAAAGCAGCAAGTTCTACTGGCAATGTGGCAGTTCCTGTATCTGTAATGAGGTCCATTACACCATAGGAATCGCAGAAGTAAACATCTCCAAAGCTCAGAGTTCCATAAGTGTTGACCTGAGCCTGAAATTCTATATCAGCAATTAGTCCCCCTCCTTCTGGAGCCTCAAGAGTATCTGTGCCCGATAATGTGTAAGCAATACTTAATACTCCCGGAGTAGATGTATCAACCATCCAGCCTATTGCTTCACCACCATTAGAAGTAAGAATGTTCGGTTCATGAGTAATGGGGTTTGTAGGATAAGCACCTATATAAGCAAGCTCTGTCGGGTTATAGATTACCTCAAACTCGTAGGTGTCTAAATTGTGAACTTCAGTACAATACACATCTACTCGTATGTAAGTGCCTGCCGGTTGTGAGGGTATGCTGGTCAGATTCTGGTTACCGTAAGTTGTGGCATCCAAATCAAATACTATACCAGCGTTTTCGTTAGGACCACAAAAAACCTGAGAACTGAAAAATAAAATCATTCCCAATACTAAAATAACGCTTCTGTAATTTCTTTTTTTCATTTTTTTCTCCTTTGTTTTTTTTAGGGGGTGGAAATAATCTTATTACTCCCACCCTGTTATTATTATTTTTACTTAATAAGTAACATCTTATTAATTTTACTGTTCTCACCACAACTTATTTTATAGAAATAGATGCCTGACGAAAGACCTTCAGCATTCCATACCGTTTTTCCGTTTTTAGCTTCAATGGTTTTAACTAACTGTCCACGAACATTATATATCTTTAACTCAACCTCATCTGACTTCTTTCTTCCTTTGATTGCATAAAATATTGTGGTTTGTGCTCTAAAGGGATTAGGATAATTCTCAAGTCTATTCTCTTTAAATATAGTATCAAATCCAATATCATTTACTGGCAGATTTGCAGTTCCTTTATCTGTGATGATATCCATCTCTCCAAATGAATTACAGAAGTACACATTCCCAAAGGTCAAAGAATCCTGCTCAGTTGTTAAAGCCTGGAATACAATATCTGCAATTAGTCCCTCTCCTTCCGGTGCTTCAAGGGTATCTGTACCCGATAATGTGTAAGCAATACTTAATACTCCAGGAGTTGAAGTATCAACCATCCAGCCTAATGCCTCACCACCATTAGAAGTAAGAATGTTCTCTTCATGGGTTATAGGATTGGTAGGAGTAGTAGTAATATATTCAAGTTGGTTTTGGTTATAGTTCACCTCAAACTCGTAAGTGTCTAAATTGTGAACATTTATTGCATAAACATCAGCACTAATGTAATCACCTACAGATGGAGGATCCATACTGGTTTGGTTCTGGTTGCCATAAGTGGTAGCATTCAAATCAAATCTAATTCCTGCATTTTCATTTGGTCCTTTTTCTGATTTTCCAAATGCTATAGATTTGGGAGGTGTTCCTTCATGCCAATGGTCACCAAACACCTGTAGGTCAGCAAAATTTATAATCTGATGTCCCTGTGGATCAGGGGTTGTATCAAGATTGTAAAGAGAGTCCCAACCTGGATCTGTATCAATAAAATGCCAGTGGTCTCCAAAAAGCTGCAAGTCTATAAGGTCTACATAACCATCAGAGTTGAAATCACCAGTAATTCCTCCTACTACTGTAAGAGTTACATTTACTGTATCACAACCTACATCCGGATAAGAACTAAATAAGATATTTCCATTAAGTGTGATCCCTGGGTCTACACCTGTGGTGTAACAGGTAACAGCAACTGTATCTGTGCTTCCTGGCTCAACTGTTCCTGAAGCAGGCTCTGTCGTTATCCACATATTACAGGATGTTAAATAAACTGATTGTAAATACTCTCCCTTATCAGGAGGCTCTGACCATAATGTCCAATTACCCGGCGACCCATAATATGAGTGATTATCACCTGTATAAACATTATCAGCACAACTTGATGGATAACCACTACTCGAGACCGGCGCAACTCCAAAGTAGAACCCACCGGACGAAATTGCTACAGGTCCAGAAAGTTCATGAACTATCTCTACCATATGCTGAGCTTCAATGTCTCCTGATTCATAAAGAAGTGTTACACCATCTTCAGCATAGACCTTAAAGTGGAAAGTAGCATCATCCCAGGGATAAGAAGGATGCTCATAAAACCAATGACTTAGCTTGGTGATGTAGAAAGGATACTCTAAGCCAAAATCCGAAGGATTAAAATAGGTAACCCTTTCGGGAGCTGGCCAAGTAATCCAGTATAATGAATTTATATCACCGTAAGTATACCACTCATCTAAGCGATTCCCTTTATTAATAGGTCTGTTAGCAACAGTATACCAACCAGAAACATTGGACTCAATCAGAGCACTGTTATTGATAGATTTACTATTACTAATCTTAGGTGAAACACTGAATTCAGCTTTTCCACCCCTGTTTTGTGATTGCCCAGTGGTAATACTATAGTCTAAAGGTCCGTTCCCA
Organism: uncultured Candidatus Cloacimonadota bacterium; assembly: GCA_964398885.1. GTDB lineage: Bacteria > Cloacimonadota > Cloacimonadia > JGIOTU-2 > JGIOTU-2 > JAGMCF01. Next base: position 4,164 of record CAYNOU010000016.1, read on the forward strand.
TCATTGCTAACTGTAATGTAAGTTACAAGTGAGTCATCTGTTCCTATGGTTGTGTCTATTACACCTGGTTCTACTATCATACTCGGTGAGGTTAACGAAAAATCAACATTAGTGGTGTCATCGGCAATTATCTCTACATTATATGCATAAGCTATATTATAACCCTGGTCAGCAGCATCACAAGAAACAGTGTAATTATCTCCACTCGGCAAATCTGTTATAAGATATTCACCAAACTCATTACTATAACCTATTCTGCTACCAATTATTATTTGGGCATTGGTAATTGGAGCCCGAGAAGATGCCTCAGTGACTATCCCAGAGAGAGAACCATCTTCTGTATATCGCACAACCGCAGAGATTATATAATCTTTATCATCTTCAACACTATACCCTCCTGCCCAGCGCATTCCAAAACGTTCTGGATAGATAAAACCTTTAGTATCATCTAGATACACATTTGACCAAGGACCATAGAGATATCCACAATATACCTCACCATCCAAACTATCTATAACAACTATCTCGTCAGAAATATCAAATGTATGATACCCATAGCTTAAACTTATTGCATCTATACCACTCCATTTAAGGCTACCAGGTTCAAAATTATAGAAATCAGCAGGATTGATATCAGAATATACTCTTAACTCTACAGGTTGCTGAGGATTACCCCCTGTATTATTAAGGAATATCCTCATCTGTTTAATCTGTGCAGGATACGCTGATGGCGTTATCCTTCCGAGTACATCTGAGGGGTGACCCATTACAAATGTCATACAAGCATTTACACATCCCAAATTATAGCTAATTTCTTCAGTGTAAGAAGCAGTCATGTTTTTGCTAATGGTATCATTAAAGGAACAAAGGTCTCCTGAGAGCTCAGTATACACTGTCATGTGATATATACTGTTTTCATTCCCAACTGACCATGCAGGGAAAGCAACTCTGGCAACTGAATTGGATTGAAGATTACAGACTTCTTGGTAAGCTGTATAAACATTTATTCCAGCAGAATCAATTAAACAAACAGTAGTAAAGGTTTCAGTATTTGCCCCTGCATTCTTCACAGTTGCTCTTGGAACTGCCGAATGCTTTGCTGGTGCAATATAGCGGTAGGGATTATCTATTGATTCAACTAGAACATCATGCTCCAAAATTGTCCCTTTTATTCTGAGTCTTACCATAAAATCAAGGTTATTATACTGGTAGTATTCACCATCAGAGTATCTATAACTTCTGCCATCAGGATAGGAGGTATCACACCCAATTCCTCCTCCATCATTAGAGACAACACATAGCCAGATGTCTCCTGGAGAAGTGACAATACAGTTATCAAAGGGATAATAATTCCATCTGCCCGCGTAAAGGGTAAGTTCAGTTGAGTCCAAAATAGCGGTTGTGTCAGGCAATCCCTGGCCATCATCAGGATAGAGAAATATGGAGTATGCCCTTACTTCGTCTTTTGAAGAATCTCTAAAGCAAGACATTGAGCCCTCTATAATATCAGGAACTTCTGGATACTGTTTGTCATCCTTCCCAATATAGCCTCTAAGATAAGCTGCAAAGCCTTCTACACTATAAGGAATGAAGACTGGATACTGGTGAAACCTGACAAAATACTTTGCTGAAGGGCTAATAGATAAATAAGATCCATCTTTTAGAAGGTCATCATAGATAAGTTCCATTTCAACTTCGGCCTCTGTTGTGCCAGAAGCACAATTGGAGATACCTGACCAGTTGAGCTGCTCATCAGCTGTCTTCAGTGCAAAATAATATGTAGTATTTCCAGATAGACCGCCTGCAATAAAGGTTTCGGTAGAGCCGGGTGGTTGGGGTAAAGGCTCATCAGTGCATTGCACCGCTACAGCCCAATTACTCTCACTGATTGCGGATGTAGAGTATCTTATATCGTAATAACTTGCTGTCCCGGATGTACTGTCATCTCCAGTAGCAGTCCATCTCAGTGTAAGTAAGACACCAGTTGGTTCTGTCACCTGAAGATCTGTGACAGGAGCCGGTGGAATACTATCGTAGTCACTAGTGGTAACATCCACACAGTTGGAGATATCAGACCAGTTTAACGCCGTATCCTCCGTCTTAAGAGCAAAGTAATAATGTGTAGAGTGTAATAGACCCTGTACTACAAATGTTTCAGTTGAACCTGGTGGCTGTGGTATTGGCTCACCCGTGCATGTATCTGCAGCATCCCAATTATTCTCATTGATTGAGGATGTAGAATACCTTATATCGTAAAGTCGCAACGCGTTAAGACTATCATAAGGGGCCGTCCATCCCAGCTTAACGTTATAAAAGTTATAAAGCGAATCTAAAATCTGAAGATCCGTGACTGGGGATGGTGGCACGGTATCACCTGGTGCTATTCTCAGTTCCATACAATACCCATCATAGCTGCCACCAGTATATTGTGCAAACGCTAAAACTGGCAGCAAGATAAGGCCGCAGACTAATAATAATACTTTCTTTTTTCCAGAAAGCAATCGGGATTTCATTTCATTCAACATTTTAAGCTTCTTTCTTTCTTTTATTTTTACTTTTTTTTGCATCTTAACTCCTTTACCCCGTGTCCGCCAGCTGGCGGATTAACCCTCAAAGAGGGGTTTATTTCACTGGGGTTTCTTTTTGGATTGGAGTAAAGGAAGCGTCTTACTTTTTGTAGCAAGACACTCACCTCACTCCATAATAGCATCTTTAATTCTTTCTCATCCATCTAAATTCATCCTAAATTCATCAATCTTTACAATCTTCAATAAGATTCTTCACCCACCAGGAAATATCTCGCGGAAGGGCAATTGCCGTTCTGGGGCAACCAAAGAGTAACCCCGATACGGCAAGCTCCCTACCTGCCCGTCGCACCCCAATGAAATCGGGGGCAGACGGGCGGGGCAAAGAAGAGTAAAAGGACTACTGGGCCTGCCCGGTGAAATGCGAAGCATATTTTCACTGGGTCCTGACAGAGCGAAAGCCTTCCCTGTTGTAGCGAGAAGTGGGCGAGTTGCTATTAGCGCCGTGACGGTTTGACACACGCAAGTCCGTTATATCATGGATCCAAGAACGGCCGCGATAAGCGCAACCTGAAGGTTTTGGATATGGTCCTGGCCAAGTAGAGACATTTGCATTTCCGTTGCTATCAAGTACGCCATTACCATGTATTCCAGTAAAATTCCTAGCTGAGCTTCTTCCTAACGGTACCACACGTTCCTCTAAATTACCGCTCATTTCCATTATGCCGTAATAAGAAGCGCCGGCTTCTGCCCTGGTAGAAGTGCTGGTAGCAAAGATGCCACAACGCAAAGGTCCGTCTATATCACCATGAGTTTCCCCATAAAAGGCGTTGCCTGTTGGGTCACTTGCTGCATTGCTGACCGTTGCATTATACGAACCATCATTACTTAAAGTGTATGCATAGTTGGCAATATTTGCATTACCCCAGGCGTATTCATTGTTAACCGCATTCAGTGTGCCACGGCATATCTTTTCAAACTCAAGCTCGGTCATTGGACGTAGCCCAGCCCAGTCAGAATAAGCAGCACCGTCTGCCCATGATATATAATTGCAGGCACGGTCTGGACAGGATGCAGTATAATTCCCGTAAGTGCCGGATATGGTGTGCCTATTATTCCCATTAAAATTTGGGTATCGGTTGTCATTTTGGTCATCTGTAAGTAAAGACAGGAAATCCGCATACTGTCCCTGTGAGATTTCGTATTTCATACAGTAAAAGGAACTGTAGCCGGTGGGATATTCGGCTTGTAAAGAACCGGATGGACTATCCCAAGACCCCAGTGCCCATAGTTGACCTGCACTTTGTCCAAATTCAATTGGAGAATCCGTAACATTAAATGGTTGGATATTATTACTACCATCATAGAAACGGTCAATACTGCTTCCATCACCTATATAGAACGAACCTTCGGTTATATACGCCATTTCAATAGCAAAGACTTTTACATCTACGATGGCATCGTCAGAAACGCCGTCATCACCGTAGTTCCAGCGGAGCTTTACATTGTTCCAGTCCACACTGGCAGCATTTCCCGCGGTTGTCTTATTGTCCTCAGAACGATAAATGAATACCCCGGTTTGTGGGTTATCGGAAGTTGGGTTTTCTACAACTGAACCTGTTGGGGCAGAGTGCCCACTTGTATTCAATGTGCAGTGTGCCCAGTCCCAGTCTGTGCCGCTGTGCAGTTTCCACTTTGCAAACACCCAGGCAGCATCCCAATTATTAGGCGCAGCCACACCATCCAATCGCCAGGAATTCTCCCATGAGATATCAAACTTGATGTTTGCGTAGTGCAAGGTGGTATTCTGGTCAGTGAGAGATACATCTTCTACAACAACATGGTTTGCCCATAGGGGCATTGTAACTAGAGCTACAAACAATATTGTAGCCACTAATGTTAGAATCTTTTTTGCTTTCATTGTTTCTCCTTTTTTCTTAATCTTAGTGTCCAGAGATATTATTTCTCTGCACAAGATATTACCTTATTAATATCAACCTTTTAATCTCATTTACTGTATCATTTACCTTCAATTGATAAAGATAGATTCCAATTTGTTGTTCAACTCCATTCTCATCTTTTCCGTTCCAATAGGCAACTTTTGGCATAGGATTGCTATCATCAAACTCTGCATGTCCTTTATAGATACATCTCACATGCTGACCCAATAAGTTATACACATTTATCTCTACTTGAGCACCTTTATGAAGACAGAAGAATACTTTGGTTCTGGAAGCAGATGCCGGATTAAATGGATTAGGACAGTTCTGATATAGTCCGTATATTATAGGAATGTCTGGTGGAACTGGTGGTTCATAATCATCTGGAATAACTACCTTGCAATTCTCACCGTAAATATATGAAGAGCCGCCCAATTCTACTACCTCAAGCCAATACCAATATGTATCTCCTGGCTGTATATTCTGCTCTATCAGTGATTCATCACAATAAGTATATTTGTGAGTCTCCGAACTCGTTCCCTGTCCAGAAATCATCTCTAAATTGATTTTCTCTGCTGCCTCAAAATCATTCTTGTTAGAACGATGGATATTGAAACCTATTACATCTGTCTCACTCGCTGTGGTCCACTTAACTATAACATATTCCTGCTCATATTGGTTTATTGTATACTCTGCCTCAAGTGAGCCTGAAACAAGTTCTACTGGAAGGGTTGAACCACCTTCTGGTGTTTCTCCCATTGCATAGCCATCATAGCTGCCACCAGTATGTTGGGCAAATGCTAAAACCGGCAGTAAGATAAGACAGGCTAATAATGCTACTTTCTTTTTCATCTTTACTCCTTTTATCCCGGGTCCCGATAAATCGGGATTATTTCACTGGGATTAATTTTTTTGTTATCATAATTTCCATTGAGATATATACAGGATAAACCCTCTTAAAAAATGGAGGGCAAGCCTGTATCTACCCAACGGAGGCCTATCAATGAAATTAACATTTTTAACCAGAATGTTCACAGTGTTACTATTTACTGTGGTAAAACATTCTATTCCTATTTTTGACATTAACATTCTCAGCTTCCTTTCTTTTTTCTTGACAGCATGAATCCGGGTTTTCCATTAATGCACAATGGCATAATGGGAATGAACCATTTCTGCTCTGTTCCTGTTTCCATGTCATTCCTGTGGGGCTGTTAGTAGAACCTACCAAAGTCAAAAGCTAACAGCCCCTTCTCTTTTTACGAGATTTTTTCCTTAGGGGGTGTAATAAAATAACTTTTACATATCAAGTATTCATAATACATACATAAAGTGCCTATTTGTCTTTTCATATTCTTCATAGTTAAATTATTACACCCCCTTAATCTTAAACTCTTCCAAAGTCATTGAGTTTTGCCAATAAGCTTCAAATAACTTAACAAAACTTTTGGCAAAATCTTTATGTTCAATAATCAACGTTGTAAATAAATTTTTATTACTTATCGTGTTTTTTAAAATACATAATACAATTTTTTTATCAAAAATCACCATTTTCATTGGTAACTCATCAACAATCCTAGCTTCTTCCCCGGCTTTCATAAACATCTCAATATTATTAAAATAATCTTGTTTTATTACATCCCCAACTTCATAAATTGATTTTGCCTTGATGCCTGTATTTAATAAATTCAAACCGGTTTGATCATTTTCTGTCGTTCCAAAGTAAAAAGGGGTCTTGGTAAAAATTAAGATCTCTTCTTTTGTTATATTCATTAAGGATGTGTATTTTTGCATTACAACACTTCTTTCTCTTATCACCTGTATATAATCCAAAGGGTCTGTGTTTTCTTTTTCAGAAAGGTATAAAGGTAAAAGAGTTTCAGATAAGTTTGATATAAGAATTTTTTTATTTTCTAATTCTTGTTGGAGTTTTTGCTGAAGACCGTTAAAAGCTGTTTTAGGATTTGCAGAGGCATATTTTTTTACGGTTCCCAATATCTCAACACATAAACCTTTTTGAACCAGTTGATTTAGTATCTCATAAGTTTTTGAGCGAGATATTTCAGAAAGTCTTGATATTTCTGAGGCAGTGAAACTCTTTTTTTTAAGTAAATTAAGATAAATCTTTGCTTCGGATTCTATTAATCCTATTTTGATTAAGTTCTCAATAGAAAAATTTTCTTTCATAAATATTCAATCTTCCATCTTTCTAATATCATCTTGAATTTATGTTGTTTCATTTAGGGACAAATAAATTTCTTCAAAAATAGTTTGTCAAGAAAAAAATTTATTTTTTTAAATTTTTTAAATAATTTAACACCAAATTATTCTAAAGCCTTTATTTCAGGCAATATTCTATTTTCCATCTGTTAAATAAATTCACAATATAAAATTTCTTATATCTAATTAACTGAAGTTTTATTGTTCTATTAAATAACAACAATAATTTCTTCAAAAATAATCTGCCTGCCCTGTGAAATACTGTATTTCATGGGGTCAAGAAAAAAATGTCTCCACAGACATAATAACCTATATAAATCCCCTCTTGTTGAGTCCCGAATATTTCGGGACGAAATCCCGATTTTTCTCGGGGAGAGGGGTGGCATTCCAACACTATAATAGCCTGAGTCGGGTTTAAATCTAAAATTTTTTGGGGGATGCATATTTTTATCAACAAATTCTTGACAGAATGAATAGGCTATTGTCTTTTTTGAATATAAAGTTAGGGAAAGATTATATATGAAAGTTAATATTAAAATAGGCTTGATTTTTATCGGGATTTTCAACCTTTAAGGGTTATGTCCAAAAATCTGTTTAGCCGCGATGGGGTAGCCTGTTGCGGTTTTTTGTATATGAGCCACAAAACCACACGAAAATCCACAAAATTATTATTGTTTTTTCTCTGGCTGTCAAGGACCATTCCTTGACAGAACTGAAGCTGATTGTTTTTCGTCACGGAATGGTCCGTGACGACCCTGTGGTATCCACAAAATTATTATTGTTTTTTCGTGAGATTTTGTGAAATTTTGTGGCTAATCCGCCAGCTCCGAGACGGAGTCCCGATAAATCGGGTCTAGCGGACAGTGGAGAAAGTATGTATAAACAGCTCAATGTAAAAGAGAAACCAGTAAATTTGGAAAAAAGAATTCGGAAATACTGGCAGAAGAATAATATCGCCCAAAAAAGCGAAAGTATCCGTGAAGACTCTCCGAAATATATATTCTATGAAGGACCTCCAACAGCAAATGGTTTGCCAGGAATTCATCATGTGATTAGCAGAACATTGAAAGATGTGGTCTGCCGTTATAAAACAATGCGAGGATTTCAGGTAAAAAGAAAAGCAGGTTGGGATACTCACGGTTTGCCAGTTGAAATAGAAGTTCAAAAGGAATTAGGTTTCAATACAAAAAAACAAATTGAAGAATATGGAATTGAAAAATTCAATAAAAAATGCCGTGAATCTGTATTTAGTTATGAAAAAGAATGGCGTGAGATGACAAATCTGTTAGGTTACTGGTTAGATATGGATAATCCGTATATTACTCTCACAAACGATTATATTGAATCTGTCTGGTGGCTTTTGAACCAGTTCTGGAAAAAAGGAATGATTTATCAGGAAAATAAAATCGTCCCCTTCTGCCCAAGCTGCGGAACACCCCTCTCCAGCCATGAGGTCGCACTTGGATATTGTGAAGTAGAAGACCCATCCATATTTATTAAATTCAAAATGAAAAATGGAAAATTATCCGCCAGAGGTGGATCCGCCTATGGCGGAAAAATTAAAAATAATGATATTTATTTTCTTGCATGGACAACTACTCCGTGGACTTTGATTTCCAATGTGGCACTTGTAGTTCATCCTGACCATAAATATGTAAAAATTCAAAATGGTGAAGAGTATTTGATCTTAGCAAAAGAAAGATTGGATACAATCAAAGGTAATTATTCAATAATTGAGGAATACAAAGGTTCTGATTTAAAAAATATTGAATATGAACAACTCTTCCCTTTTATAGTTCCTGATAAGAAAGCATTCTATGTAGTTTTGGGAGATTATGTTACTATGGAAGACGGAACCGGTATTGTTCATACAGCTCCTGCGTTCGGTGAAGATGACTACAAAACCGGCAAAAAGTATGACCTTCCCTTTATTCAACCTGTAAATGAAGAAGGAAAATTTACTGATGAAGTTACAGATTGGGCTGGACTATTTGTAAAAGATGCTGATAAATATATCATCAAAGATTTAAAAGATAGAGGACTTCTTTATGATAGAACTCAGATAAAGCACACATATCCCTTCTGCTGGAGATGTAACAGCCCACTTATATACTTTGCTCGGAAATCATGGTATATAAAAACAACCGCATTCGTTGATAAAATGAAAGAGAACAATGCCAAAATCAACTGGTATCCAAAATATGTTGGCGAGAAACGGTTTGGAGATTGGCTTGATAATAATGTTGATTGGGCATTAAGTCGTGATAGATACTGGGGAACACCCCTCAACATCTGGATTTGCGAAAATTGTAAAACACAGGATTCGCCTGATTCCATCAAAAGTTTGATAAAAAAAGGAAAGATGCATAATGGAAATCCTGTGCCTGAAGATATTGAACTCCATCGTCCTTATGTTGATGAGATTGAATTTACCTGCCCGAAATGTGGGGGGAAAATGCACCGCACACCAGAAGTAATTGATTGCTGGTTTGATTCCGGCTCAATGCCTTTTGGACAATGGCATTATCCTTTTGAAAATCAAGACATTTTTGATGCAGACCTTTTCCCTGCAGACTTTATAGCAGAAGGGATTGACCAAACAAGAGGATGGTTCTATACTTTGCTTGCCATTTCAACCTTTATAAAGGGAGTTTCTTCATACAAAAGCTGCCTGGTTAATGACCTGGTCCTGGACAAGAATGGTATTAAAATGAGCAAATCAAAAGGTAATGCGGTAGATGTGTTTTATATCTTTCATAAATATGGTGCTGATGCAACTCGTTGGTATATGCTTGCAGTCAGCCCTCCCTGGACGCCAACAAGATTTGATGAGGAAGGAATAAAGGAAGTTAATAATAAATTCTTCGGAACTCTAAAGAATGTCCTGTCATTCTTTGTTACTTACGCAAATATTGATAATTTTGTTTACGATAATTATAAGATTGATGCCAAAGATAGACCAGAGCTTGACCGCTGGGTTATCTCAAGGCTAACTTCAATAATTAAAAGTGTAACAGAATTTAATGAAAAATTCGACCTTACTCGTTCTGTTCGTCTAATCCAAAATTTTATTATCAATGATGTCAGTAATTGGTATGTCCGTCGCATTAGAAAACGGTGTTGGGCTTCTGGAATGGAAGATGATAAAATCTCTGCATATTTAACTCTCTATGAATTGCTTCTTTATACTTCAAAAATCAGTGCACCTTTTGCTCCATTTGTTTCAGAAGAAATCTTTAGAATACTTACTGAAAAAGAGAGCGTCCATCTTGAGAAATTTCCTGAATATGATGAATCACTTTCCGCCAGAGGTGCCCGCCTGCCAGAGCAAAGCGGCGGGCAGGGATCCTTCGGAATTAATAAAAAATTAGAATCTGATATGAAAAATGTGGTAGATATTGTAACTCTCGCTCGTGCAGCAAGAAATGAGGTGCAGATTAAGATACGACAGCCTTTGAGAACTCTTTATCTGCCTGAAAAATTCAAGGATGTTGTTGAACGAATGAAATCATTGATTGTTGAAGAAATCAATATTAAAAATATTGCTTATACTTCTGATAAAAAACAATTTATAGATTATGAAGTAACGCCAAATTATAAAGTTCTTGGACCAAAATATGGCAAACATCTATCTCATATCTCAGAAACTCTACAAAACATGGATGCAAATCATCTGATTGACGAGATAAACGCTAATGGTTGCTACCATCTTGATGTTGATAATGTTGAAATCAAATTAACTGCTGATAGACTCGATATAAAAACTCTTAATAAGGAAAATTTTGTCTTTGAGGAGCAAGGCAATGTATTTGTCGCCCTGGATATAAAACTTGATGAAGAATTAATTTTGGAAGGTTACGCAAGAGAACTGGTTAATAAAATTCAATTTATGAGAAAAGAGAATGACTTTGATATTATGGACAGAATAAAGATATCTTATTTTTCAAAAGATAAAGAGATAAAGAGAACTTTTGCACAATTTGGTGATTACATTAGAGCTGAAACTTTGGCTGTTGAAATTGTTTCTAAGAATAGCTCAGATGATATGAAAAAATGGGATGTTAATGGGAAAGAAGTATTTCTTTATTTAGAAGTAGTGAAATAGAAAATATCAAATAAAAAATTTACCCCGTTAGATAGCTAGGGTTTGCCTCCTTCTAGTCTACATAGTGACTTATCTAACGGGGTAAAAAAGTAAAATGAAAAGCATTCCAGGAGAAATACCTTACTTTTATTCAAACAAATGAAAAAATTAGTTTCTCACATCGGACCAAACAAAAACAGAATCATTCAACCTATTTTCTATTCTTCATTCCAACTCGGCTCCACAATCTTTCCCATGAAAAGTATAGTTTGAGAATTATGCTCTCGTATTACAAAAATAAATGGTCTATCAACCCTCATCTGAAAATCAAGGGGTGTGCCAGGGATACAACTCTCCATCATTTCCACAGAAGTAACTGCTGCGGCCTCAGTCCCTTCCTCATTTACCTCTACAAATGTCTTATGCTTTACCTTGTTGATCCACAAATCACCTGACTTGCGCATTTTAGTAAAATCAGCCTGATAAGGGTTGAAAGCGATTTCCATCCCTAAGGATTTCAAAACATCATTCAAGCATTTTCCATATTCCAGGGTGAACTTAGGCAATTCTATCACACCGAATTTTTTGACGAAACTACTCATCCAGTTATCCCAATTCTCCTGGTTAAACTCGGTTATCAGCGAATCTATATAAGTTTGTCTTTGGGGAAGAAAAATAGTCATACTGAATTTACCATCACCGTACAGCAAATCAATCGCTTCAAAATCATCATTCTGAAAGTAATAAAGCTCATCACCCATTGTCATCATTCTACAAGGTATTTGCGAGCCATTAGGCAAAGTGAACCAATCATCTTGTGTTTGCTCTGGATCAAATTCATATGTCCATGTTCCCTTAAAATAGATGGCATTAATGAGGAACATCACTGTTAAAGGATTAATTGGTTTACCAACTATTTCTGTAATTTTCCCATTGGTATTTTCATCAACCCACTCGTTCATCGTATCTGCTGCATTGGGATTGTTAAAATTTAATCCTCGCACTGTTGCATTAAAATAGGTTTGATTGATGTTCAGAAAATCCTGCTCAAAAACTTTTCCTTGACGATACCAAATTGAATTAGCTATTTGAAATATCACTTTCGGATCAAGGTTTATTAACAATTCAATCAAACTCTGATAGGATTCATTTATCTCCTGAATTGTTAGATTTCCAAATTCAAGGGTTGCCCTCATTGCTTCTTCTGTGGTCCCATTGGCACCATTGTAAGTCATACCCAATGCCATAGCAACACTCAACGGAGATATAAAAACATTTGTATCTGCATTCTCTTGTTCAATAACTTCTCTGAACAGTTTAAACCCAAATTTGTTATTTGAGTTAATTAAATTGTTTTCAGCAGTGGTTAAGTTTCTTGGTAGCCCTGAGGTGGGTGCTGTGGAATGCTCTGAACACTGGATAAGTCCAACTAATAAAAACAACAAAAGAGTCAGTTTAAACATTTTAGTCATAATGTATCTCCTTTCATCAGAATAAATTCGAATATTTTATTCTTATTAAATTTTATTGAAATTAAAAAATAAAAGTCAAGTTTTTCATCCAATTTAAAAATCAGATTTTAAATAGTAATCTCAATCCCCATAGGACAATGGTCTGAACCCATCACATCGGATAATATAAAAGCATCCTTTAATCTTTTTCTTAATATTTTTGATATACAAAAGTAATCAATACGCCATCCAATATTCTTTTCTCTTGCATGGAACATATAACTCCACCAGGTATATTGTCCTTGTTCTTTGTGAAATTCTCTAAAAGTATCAATAAATCCTGCTTGCACAATATTTGTAAAACCTGCTCGTTCTTCATCGGTAAAACCTGCATTCATCCTGTTTCTTTCCGGATTTGCTAAATCAATTTCTTTATGTGCCACATTAAGGTCTCCACAAAAAATCACTGGTTTTTCCTTTTCTAATCCTTTTAAGTATTGCAAAAAGTCTTTGTCCCATTGCTGTCTATATTGTAATCTTGTAAGCCCCCTTTGAGAATTTGGGGTGTAAACATTTACTAAAAAATAGTCTTCAAATTCTAATGTAATAATCCTTCCTTCTTTGTCGTGCTCTGCTATACCAATACCATAACTTACTTCAATTGGCTTAATATTTGTGAATATCGCTGTTCCTGAGTATCCTTTCCTTTCTGCATAATTCCAATAATCATAATATCCATTAAAATGTAAATCAACCTGACCTTCTTGTAATTTTATCTCTTGTATGCATAAGATATTTGGATTTCCCTTTTCAACAAATTTTTTGAATCCTTTGTTTAGGGCAGCGCGTAAGCCATTCACATTCCAGGATAACATTTTTATTGTACTCATTTGATATACTTTTTGCCACGAAGACACAAAGACAAAGACACTAAGAATATAATTAACATTTTTACCTTTGTGCCTTTCCGCCTAAGGCGGATCTGCCTTTGGCATGATGAGTCTTTGTGGTAAATTTTTTTAATCTAATTCCATAATCTTTCTACAGATAAAAGCCGCGCTATACAATGCTAATTTCTTCTCTAAAGTTCCAACACTTCTATAAGTAATAATAGGGTATGTCCATTCTAAAATAGCAAGTAAATAAGGAATAATATCATCTTCAAAAAGCGTAACAATATCCGCATATTTTCTCACACAGCAAATCATCTTATATGCCTTCTCTACCATAGGCTCAGAACCTTTATATTTGAATAGGGGTATTTCTTTGATTGAGTTTGTTTTAGCTAATCCTGCATGAAACTCAATTAGTTCTTTCAAATCTTTTTCACTTTCCAGATGTGTCATTTCAATTGTAAATATTGGCTCCAATCTGGCAAAATCAGAAACGATATTTCGTGGTTTTGTCTCTGAAAAATCTATAATATAAATATTTTCAACTTCATCAAGAAGAATATTCTGCATATTAAGGTCTCCATGAGTTATGGATTTATACCAGAGTCGAGAATAAATTTTGCGCCTTGGATATTCATACTTTAGAAAGTAGTATGGATTTGGAAGCTTCATTCCAAGTTCTTTACAACACACACTCTTTTCATCAGGAGATATGCCAAGTTCCTTTTCTAAAGACTCAAATATACCAGGAAACATTTCAAGGGGACTATGTTCAACATACGGATAAATTGGTTCCCATTTAGGTTGTCCATACCAGGGCTTAAGTATATCAGTAAATACCCTATCAAAAAGAGGAGTCAGTTCATCTATTGGAAACTTTTTATAGTAATCTGTCAACCAGGTTAATTTGCTATCTGGACCATTTATACCAACAAAATTGTAGCGTAATCCACCCCAATCTCCATAAGTAGTGTTACCCATAATTGTTACGCTATTATTCAAAATGAACTTTTTAACATAATTATGATAAGCATCAACTTCATTTTGGGTGTCTTTTATTGAACCAATTTTTAAAACCGTTGGAAGCAGTCTTCTGCCTTCTTTATCATAACTGGTTACATAAAAGGTTTTTGAAGTGAAACCACCATGTAATTCATTAATAACAACTCGTCCAGCATTGGAGTATATTCGTCTGATGATAACATCCCATTCATCTAATAATTCCGTTCCTTTCTCAACATTAATTTTTAGTCTTTTTTCATCGGCAGAACGGATAGTTTTGGGTAAGAAGAACCAGACTCTTGCACTTTTAATTTTTGAATCTATCTGGATATGAGCAACGGTTTTAAGATTTTCAAGATTTGATATTTTCTGAATGCAGCTATCTAAATCTATTCTAACTGATAAAGCTGGTAATTCAGATAACAATACTCCGTGTCCGTGAAAGAAACGAGTCTCAGTTATAGGATATTTAGTGATATGCTCCACAAATTGTGAAACTGATTTATCTTTTGATGATTTCAAAACTGTTTCATTAACAGCGACTCCAATGATTAAAGTTCCTCTTTCATCAGAGAATCTTTCTTTACAATATTCTCCAACAGAAATATCATTTTTAGTTCTAAAATGTGTACAAATAAGTTCATCTGGTTCAGCTAAAATTATTAAACCAATCAATGGTGGAATTTCTTCTTTATTTTTTGTAGTTAGATTAAATGTATCCTCAATTAATTCTTTCAATGTAAAGGGTGATTGGCTATTAACATCAAAAACTCCTGCAGGTTTTCCTGAAAAACCATATGCAGATAAAAGATACACCTCTGTATCAGATGGCTTATCTGTAATAAGAAAATCAGAAAGACAGTGTCCATCAGCAGGAATAATTCCTGCAAATGTTGGAGTTGAAATAAATTCTCCAAGTGCTTCACAAGCCTGATATTTTGTGTTTCCAAACCCGCCAATACCAAAAGCATATCCTAACTCTTGAAGATTTGTACAAATAAGATTTTCTGAAAATAATTCTCCATCTTTAATATTGTTCAAAGAGCCCCACAAATCAAGGATACTTGCTTTTTTAGAAGCCCATCTTAATTGATATTCTCTATCATCTAATAAATGTTTTATAGCAGATTCATCAGCAGTTTGGATTTCTTTAACTTGCTTTAATGCTTCTGAAATTGAATCTGAAATATGAAACTGACCCAGTAAACCTGTAAGTTCTAAAACTCGTCTCAACCCGGCAGATAGTGCAACTAAAATGGTTCTTCCCGTCTTTGTGCGGAGTGATTTCTCGGCTTTTATCAGAGATCTGATTCCAGCACTTGATAAGTAATTAACCTCTGAAAAATCAATAATCCAATAATTAATCTCTTCGCTAATTTTGCTTGATTCTTCATCAAACAAAGATGCTCCATAACCATCAAAACGACCTTTCAGATTAAATACTGGTATTTTGCCTTCAGAAGTAAGCTTTATCTCTAACATTTTGTTCTTTTAGAAATACATTAAAAAAATTGAATTTTTCAAAGGTGTATCAATAAGTTCAATAAAGTACTACATTCTCAAAATATACTTTTCTATTTCTTCCCTTTCTTCTGGAGTTGTCATAAGAATTAAAGTATTCTCAGGTTCAATGGCATAGCTTTCAGAAGGTTTGTAAATCCAACCACTTTTTGTCTTTATGGCTAACAATAATGTATTACGGTACTTATTAAGATTCAGCGATGAGATGGGTTTCCCAATAAACCGCTCAGAAATAGTTATTTCTTCAATTCGCAAATTTTTATATTTATCCCTCAACATTGTATCTAAGAATGATACAGCCGTAGGTCTTATCATTTCAGATGCCATTCTAAGCCCTCCAATAGAAGTTGGAGAAATTACAGCATCAGCCCCTGCCTTTTTCAACTTTTCAATATTAATTAGCTCATGACAACTAGCGACTACTCTAATGTCTGGATTCAACTGTTTTGCGGTCAAACTTATTACCAGATTTATGTTATCATCCTCCATAGCTGCAAATAACCCTCTCGCTTGTTTAATTCCAGACCTCAATAGAACATTGTCATCAGTAGCATCACCTTCTATGTAAAGTTGGTCAGGAAGTGTTTCTAAAAGCTTTTCAATTCTCATTGAGTCGGCTTCTACTATCAAATATGGTCTTTTGGTTGTATGAAGTTCATTTACAATATGCAAGCCCACCTTTTCAATACCGCATACAATAAAGTGATTTTTAAGTTTTTTAATCATTTTCTCCATTTTTCGTCTCCTAAAAGTTTCTTTCAATTCGCCTTCTACTGCAAAGGCTGTAAAACTTGAAAACACATAAGTTAGAATCCCTATGCCAGAAAACGCCAAAAATATTGTAAATACTCTCCCGATAGGCTTACAGGATAGGTCAATTATTTCCTTATACCCAATTGTAGCAATAGTAATAACTGTCATATAAAGGCAATTCAAAATAGAATATTGCCTGCTCCCAATAAACCAGTAGGTTATTGTTCCTATTAAAACAACTATTATGAGTGCTAAACCCGCCCATAAAAATTTCTTTAGAATTTTTAACGATAAAGTATCCTTCATCCCTATCCTTAATCTTTATATTAATATCTAACTCAAGTTCTATAAAACTTTGTTAACTTTAATTAATAAAGTATTATAAATCTATTTTAGATGTCAATAAATTTACAATAAAAAACTGTCGAAAATAATTATGTGTAATTTTTCAGAATGAAAATTGTTGACACAAAATAAATTATATAGAAATTGCTGGTAAGTGCGCCCGTAGTTCAATTGGATAGAGCATCGGACTTCGGATCCGAGTGTTGGGGGTTCGACTCCCTCCGGGCGTGCCAGTATTCTAATACTGTCAAAAAGTCTGAATTAAATATGAGTATAGTATTTATATGAAAAAGTTTGTCCTCATAATATATACTATTAATTGTAAATAAATATTATTAAAAATGATAATTAATAAAGATAAAATAATTGAAATTCTAAAAGATTTACTTTCTAAAGAAAATCTTGGGAAAATAAAATGGAAAATTGCTGATTTAAAAAATAATTTAAAAAGTTTTAAAATTGATAAGCTGGGAGTACTAAACATAGTTTCCAATGGTCAAACAATAAATGTAAGTAGAAAATACATTGAAAATGAATTACAACAAATTTTAGAAACAAAAACATTAGAAAGAACAAAGTATTATTTAAACAGGTTAATAAAAGGTTTAACGGAGATAAAAACCAGTAAAATAAATGATATTAATTTATATCGCTGGAAAGAGTATAATGATATATTAACAGATAGCCTTTGGATTCTTGATAAAAGGGATAATTCCGGTGCTCACTCTGCTGAATATTGGGGGAATTTCATTCCACAAATTCCAAACCAACTTCTAAGAAGATATACAAAAAAAAGAGAATGGGTCTTAGACCCTTTTCTTGGTAGCGGAACTATATTAAAAAATTGTTAAGGATAATATTCAATGAAACAAAATATAGACTTATCATATTCTGCAGCAATAGAACAAGTAATGTTAAATAACAATTATTTTGCACCATTAAAACTTATTTATAAGGAAATTTGGAAATATAAAGATAAATCCAAGATGAAAGGGGAAACTCCAGATTATACCATTCAAGCAATAGTTCAAAGAGATAAAAAGTTTACACGAATAGGACTGGGGGTTTATGCCTTAGCAGGGTTTGTAGATAAATTAGCTAAAACTTCAAGCCAAGCTTTAAAAAAACAAAAACCCAAAGAGAGACTGCACGCGAAAATACAAGGGATGTTGTTAGAAATTGGTAATAATAAGAAAGATGTAGAAAATACTTATACATATGATAAAAGCTGGATATTTGACAATAAAAGATTAGGAAGTTTATCTACTCTTTCAGAAATACCTTTGTTTACCTATGAGAATATTATAAAAGATACGGTACGTTTTTTTGATGTAATTTGGTTTAACGAAAAAGGATTCCCATATAAAGTCTTTGAAGTGGAACAATCAACAAATTTTAGAAATGCATTTATAAAATTTATGGAATTACAGGATTTTCAGGCAATATTTTATTGTATTTCTAGCAAAGATAGAGAAGAAAAATTTTACAAGGAACTTAACAAAAGTACATTTATACTTTTAAAAAGGAATAATCGCTGTTTTTTTAGAAACTATAATGAAGTTGAAAATGATTATAAAATTGCATTAAGCAAAACATATTTATGATGATAATTGATGGATACAAAATAAATACCTTTACTAAGTTAAGTGAAAAGATTTGTGTAAGGATTCTTGATATTGTTCAAGAATATTTTGGTGAAATTGGTGATTTCATAATTGAAGATGATGAAGTTGGCTTTCGAGTTTATAGAGATTATTTTGAAAATGCACCTAAATTAATTATGGAAAATGAAATAAAACTAAAATTGATTGAAAAATCAGATTATCATTTTTTACTCGGTTATAAAATAATCCTTACACGTAACGAAAAATAAAAATATGAAGTAATATATTGACTACCCTAAATATAAAACTTCAATAACATCTGATTTTGGAAGTATTATAAATAATAATTATTTGAGAAATATATTAAAGATATGAACGGCATATTTATCACTTTTGAAGGCATTGAAGGCTGCGGTAAAACAACACAGGCAAAACTTTTAGCTGAGGAACTCAGAATTCAGGATTATAAAGTTTTGTTCACTCGTGAACCTGGAGGCCCTCGTATTTCTGAAAAAATTAGAGATATATTGCTTAATAAAGAATTCACAGAAATGCATAGATTAACAGAGGTATTTCTTTATATGGCAAGCCGTAGCCAACATACAATGGAATGGATTCTGCCTGCTCTTAAAAAAGGTATTATTGTAATCTGTGACCGATACTACGACTCTACTTATGCTTATCAGGGCGCTGCGAGAGAAATTTCTTATAAAGATATTGACTTTATAAATAAAATAGCAACTAATGGGTTAAAACCGGATATTACTTTTGTGATTGATTTACCTGTAGAAATTGGTTTGTTGAGAGTAAAAAAAAATGTTGACCCTTCAAAAGGAATTGACAGATTAGAGAGCGAAAATTTAAATTTTCACAAAAAAGTTAGAGAAGGATTTCTTAAATTAGCAAAATCTGAAAAAGAGAGAATAATAGTTTTATATGGACAAGATAAGGTAGAAATCATACATTATAAAATAATGAGTCATATATCTAATTTACTAAATAAACTAAAATTGTAAGCATTCCCAATCCCCAATTCAATTGGGGAGGGCTTGGGAATGAGAGTTTGTATTTATTTTCTTTGTGTTTTTGTGCCTTTGTGGCGAAAGGATTTTCAGATGAAAAATAAAAAGAATTTAATTCTTTTAATAGTTCTTCTTATTATCATAGGTTTTTGGGCAGGAAGATTCAGTGCAGCCCGAGCAAATAATGAGGGAAATCTCTATTCTTATATGCAACTTTTTACTCAAATCCTATCTAAACTTGAGAAAAACTATGTTGAAGAAATTAATCCAGAGAACTTGATTACTGGCGCTATTCAAGGTATGTTAGAAACCCTTGACCCTTATACAACATATCTCACAAAAGAGGACTTTGAAGAGTTAAAAACTACAACCAGAGGTGAATTTGGCGGTCTGGGAATTCATATCTCCTCACAAGATGACTACATAACTGTAATGTCAGTAATTGAAGGAACTCCTGCTTCTCGATATGGTTTGATGGCTGGCGACCAGATTATTAAGGTTAATGATGAATCTACAAAGGGATGGAGTGCAAGTAAAGCTGCTAAAAACTTGCGAGGTCCAAAAGGAACAAAAGTCAATATCACTATCAAGCGTGAAGGTGTTCCTGAAGTTATGAATATTGAAATTGTGCGAGATGTGGTAAAAATCGCAAGCATACCTTATGTATACAAAATTAAAGATGATATAGGCTATATCAGAATCACAAATTTTAATGCTACAACTGATAAAGATTTACATAAAGCATTACTTGAATTATCAGAACAAAATATCAAAGGGTTACTACTTGACTTGCGTTCAAATCCCGGAGGATTGCTGGACCAGGCAGTAGAAACCGTTGATGAATTCCTTCCAATGAATAAATTAGTGGTTTATACAAAAGGAAGAAAGGAAGAATTCGAAAAAAAATTCTATACAAATGATAATTATTCATTTGATTCAATTCCTATTATCGTTTTAATTAATAATGGAAGTGCAAGTGCTTCTGAAATTTTTGCAGGCTCATTGCAAGATTGGGATAAAGCTTTAATTGTCGGTGAAAATAGTTTTGGCAAAGGCTCTGTTCAACAACTATTTCCTCTTCCAATGGGAAATGGTATAAAAATCACTACCTCAAAATATTATATTAAAAGCGGAAGATGTATACAAAAAGACCGTAAAAAAGATTCCACGAATAAATTAGTAGTAGATAGTTCAAAAGTAAACAATAAACAAGTCTTCCATACGGTAAGCGGTAGAGTTTTTTACGGCGGTGGTGGTATTACTCCTGATATAATCATCAAACAGGATACACTCAGCACTTTTGAGATTTCCGTGGTGCGAAAGAATCTATTCTTCAACTTTGCTGTTGAGTATATTGCTTCACACGATATTGAAAAAGATTTTACAGTTACAGATGATATATTTAATCAATTTGTGGAATATATTAATGAGACTAAAATTGAATATACAGAAGAGCAAATGGATGAAGCAAAAGAATGGCTAAAAAATTCCGTAGAGTATCAGATTGTTAGTAATAAATTTGGCTTGGAACAAGGTAATAAGATTGCTGTTAAACAAGACCCACAATTGCAAAAGGCTTTAAAACTATTTGAAAAATTTGATACTCTTGAGGAGATGTTTGCATATGTTGCTGATACAACCAGTGTAAACAAATAACATCTTTATTTATTCTGGAGCACTAATTAGAGTCCATCCGTAAACTTTTGCTGGTTCAATTTTGTAAATTGAACCATAAAGTTAAAAAGACAGAAAGTGAATAAACTCATGGTTCAGGTAATATACCTGAACCAGCAGGGGTAAATTTGGCTTGGAACAAGGTAATAAGATTGCTGTTAAACAAGACCCACAATTGCAAAAGGCTTTAAAACTATTTGAAAAATTTGATACTCTTGAGGAGATGTTTGCATATGTTGCTGATACAACCGGTGTAAACAAATAACATCTTTATTTATTATGGAGTCCCAATTAGTCTCGGTCAGTCCCCGCGTCCGCGGGGACCTGAACGGATCTCCAGATTGGGTATTTGCCGATTCTGGAGAATCGGGATACCAATTATCTTATCAACAGCAACTTCTTTGTTTGATGTGGTTTTCCATCAATACATAATTGATAAAAATAAATTCCCGAAGTTAATATATCTCCCTTGTCATCTTTTCCATTCCATTTAATATTATTTTTGCCTTTTACCTTTTGCCTTTTGAATTGTTTCACCAGTTGCCCTTGTATATTGTAAATTTTTACTTCAGCTAATGAGGTTTTAGCTATTATAAAATTTATTTCAGTTGAAGTATTCATCTTACCAAAAGGATTGGGAGTATTCTGCAAAAGACCATACCTTTGTATTGAAATGTCGGAATAATTTACTGGTAAACTGGTATTATCAGTATCAATCGCAATAACCGGTGAGTAAACAGTTGAATTGTCTGATTGATATTGCTGCCCTTCCATTAAGTTTTGTTCAAAGCTAAGTCCAGCATTTTGTGATGAATCAGAGACCGTAATCTTAATATGAAGATATTGGGTTGGTGTTATTGGAAGCGGATTCGCCAATAAAGGACTTGACGAATAGTTGTAATCTGTTGTAATAGCTACTCTATATGAGGTATTATCAACTATGTTTACTATTGTATAAAGAGGTAATCGGCTCACTAATTCACCTTGTATTAGAACCCCTTTTGTTACAATAATATTATTGCTTGTAGATATGCATTCCCCAAATCCATCTATGTTATAATTGATATAAACCATTCCTGAACCAAAATAGGTTCCTGGGGCATCTGCTTCTGCCATAACATCAAATTCGTAAAAACTGGCATCTTCACCGGTAGTTATCTCTCCATTAGCAAATGTGAATGTAATTCCTACATCATCTTTAGACTTGAATGCAAACAAATTTTGAGCAAATATAATAAAAGCAAATGCAACTACATAATTTATTAAGATTCTCATTATCTTTGAAAAATTTTTAATCATTTAATTTTCCCTCTAGCATCTTTCATACCCATTATTAAATAATTTGGCATTTTATAATAATTTTTTGTCAATCTTTTCTAATCAAACAATTGCAACCACCCAAATTTTTTTATAATATTTACCTCCAATTTTCTTAATAGAATTATGTTGTAGAACGACACTAATTAGTTTCCATCCGTAAAATGCTGTTTCGAGTTGTAAGGAGCTTGTGACGACGACTCGAGGTGGCTTGAATACACACTTTATATCGACTCGTCGTTCCCCCGATATGGTCATTCTTCCCTACGGGGTGCACTTACGAGTCGAAAGTCGCGTTTACGGACAGGCACTAATTAAATAAACAATAACAACAAGACCGTCAAAGTATTTTGAAAGTCTTGCTTTATTAAAGCAAAACCCGGATCCCGAATAATCGGGACCCGGGCATCTATAAGATTTTCGGAATCTATTTACTTTGCAATAGGAAATTTATTTAATAACACTCAACTTCTTCACAACACTATAATTGCTGGTTTTTAACTGATATAAGTAAATTCCCGAGCCAAGATCAGATACATCAAATTCTGCTGTACCGTTTCTGCCTTCAACAGTCTTTACACACTTACCAAGAATGTTATATACTCTTATTGTAGCATTCTGCTCAAGTACACTTCCGCTTAACTGATATTTAATTGTCGTATAGTTATGAGCAGGATTTGGATTCGCTCCAATAAGTTTAGTTGCATCATAGACATTAAGTGTGTTATCGCCTGTTATATCTCCAGGAGTATATACAATAGGACCGTGATAGCTGGAAGTTCCACCATAATCTACTGCTTCAAGCCAGTAATAATATGCGGTATTGCCATATGCAACAATATCTTCATAAGAATAATCTATTGGATTTGTGCTTGTTCCCGTCTCTGGAAGTGAAATAAGTGAGTAATTAATATGATTTCCTACTGTTGATATATCATCACATTCAGAACGATAAATATTGAAGCCTTGTACATCCGTCTCAGATTGAGTTGTCCATTTAACTATGACATCTTCATTTTCAACATTATATACTGCAGTGAAAGCAGAAAGTTCAACTGGTAGAGTGCTATTGTCTATGTCTGTAGCAACAACTGGACTATATTTTGTGGTATTATCAGATTCATATTGCTGGTCAGCCATAAAACTTTGTTCAAAACTAAGACCAGCAGTTTGATATGGGTCTGCAATTTCTATCTTTACATGAAGTAGCTGTGTGGCTGTAGTGGTTAAATCATTCCCATAGGTTGGAAGCATTGAAAAGTCATAGGTAACAGTAACTGCAAAACGAGAGGTTGTGTTATCAGCAATATTTTCTATACGGTATAAATCTGCTCCACCTAAATCTCCTTGAAGTAGGGTTCCCTTTTCTACTGTAACTTTGTTATTTAAAACAACATTCTCTCCAAATCCAGCAGTACTATAATTTATATAGGTTTGATTAGAACCTAACTTTTTCCCTTCAGCACTACCAGCAGCCATAACATCAAATTCAAAATATCCGCCAGACAGAACTCCATTAGCAAATGTAAAGGTAATACCAACGGATTTTTCTCCACTTGTATTTTCACCTTGGGATGAGTTGCCATTATCACCTGAATTTTTAGCACCACCAGGAACACTAGAGCCATGACCAACATTATACTTCCAGAAATCATACCTATCATCATTTTGCACCTGTCCATTAAGGTTGAAGTCTGCTTCTAAATAACCAGCCGTACCAACTTGATTGCTCCAATAGTCATAAAGGTCATTATTTTGGACCTGTCCATTATCATTAGCATCACCCGCATACATAGCATAAACACCAGTTTCAACTTCTTTGAATCCGTTTCCATATACAGAACCTGCAATAGAAAGGTTTATTGTTTCTGGAGAGCTTGATTCATCGCCAAACGCTTTCGCAGTTGAAGTCATAATATCAAGATGGTTTCTATGGCTAATAACAATGTAATAATCAATACCAGTTGTATAATAGAATGGAAGGCTGTGGTTGCCATCCACATCAACAATAGAACCGTCAGACAATAAGAATGCATTAGCAGTCTTTTCGGTTGCGCCAGTAGCAGTAGTTCTCAATTGAATTTGTAACCAGTCAACTGTACCTGCTGGTAATGAGGTAACTGTTTCACCATCATAAGGTGAAGAAAGAGGTATAAATGAATTCAATGCATTCATATTATTATTGGTTACATTATACGGACCTTCTAAATAGACTGTGAAGTCAGCATAAGCTGGAAGGTTATCCGCCGCAGCTGCGCTTCCGCAGTCTGCCCATGCAGATTGAGAAGCACCTTTTCCCATTGGAATTGGCTCATAGCTAATATGGTCATCACCAAAGTTATAATCTTTGGATGGATTATTAACTGATGCCATACGATAGGCAAATGTTTCATCTGAGGCAGGAGCATTTAGAATAGCTCTTCTGGTATTAGTTCCACTACCATCATCATAACAACCGATAGTTGTAAAGTATTGCCAGTTACCAGTACCTGCAGCACCTGAAGAATCTCTTTCAACAATGTAGTAACTAACTCCAGCATTTTTAACACCAATATAGAATGGATCATCAACAGACATCGTATAATCCAGATAAATCCAACCTCCATTATCATTGGGTACATCGGAGACAGCAACATTTGTAGGAGGAGCAGGAGCTGCTTCAGCTTGAATTACGATATCGGTCAATGAAGAGTAATAACTTGGTGGATTAGTATTGTATTCCCAAGAATAGATTGTCAGGTGGTCGCTTGCAGCAAATGCTTCAGTAGAAATACAGCCGTTTGTTACTTCTTTGAAACCATCCACTAGAAGCTGTTCTTCCGGAACGGACAATGCAACATGGTTACTGCTGAAGTCAGCCAAGTTTCCATAATCCTGGTTTCTTGTGCCATTTGTGTCAGCAGCTGCAATTCTGATATCAAAGTAATTATTTTGATAAGGGGATGTTGGATTGATTTGAATCAGATATTGACTAACAGTGGGTGTATAAAGTATTGTACATAGAGAATCGGTATACCATGGAGAATAATCAACATATCTAGTAACTTCAACACCGGAACCTGAACCAATTCCATAATCAAATGTGAAGCTTGGTCCATCAGTAGCACCCCACCAGCAAGAATCAGCATCTGCCGTCTCTGCAGACTTCGTGGAATAAACATTATTACAACCATAAGAACAGTCACTGAATGTACTCTTCCATATATTAAACTGGCTAGCTTTAATATACGTGCTATTATCAATTTGAATTCCAGTGCCTAAAGAATGGAAAATACATTGAGTTATTGCCATTGTAGTTATATCAACCTTATTGGCTGATCCTTCTCCAAACCAAATACCTCTTGTGCAATTATAGAAAGTATTGCTTTGTATGGTATTATTACTAATATTTCCAATTAGAGAATTAGACCAAATAGAGAGACCTGTTCCTAAGCCTTCGAAAGTATTACCTGTATAAGTCATATCTGGACAACCCCAGATCATTACACCAGTACCAGTTGAAGTTAGTGGTCCAGCACCTATGAAATCACAATTACTTATTGTGGAATTATGAATATTTTCACCATAAACCATTGTTTCGCCAGCTTCTGTTGAGTTGAATTCACAGTGGTCAAGAGTTAGGCTCTCCAAAGAAGCAGCACCACAAGTTATACCTTGTGCAGTGTTGCCCGTTAGATCAAGGTCACAATAGCTTATTTCTACAGGATGCGGGTTGTTTTCTAGAGTAATCATATGTCCTGTGCCAGTTCCACTCAAAATAGTAAATCCATTTCCATTACCAGTACCATTCTTAACCACATATCCACCAAGTACAAAGTTGTCAGCACCACCCTCAATCGATATACCTGTAGTTTCAGTTTTAAGTTGAATTTTGGTACTATCACGCCCATTGTCAGATCGAAGAGTAAGATGTGGTGTATTTACAGAAAAGTCTTCTGTAAAGGTAGCAACAGAATCTGGTATATTATAACAGGTAATATCATCACCGGAACTTGCCGCATCTATTGCAGCTTGTATGGAAGAATAATATCCCACAATTGTCTTAGAACCGTCATCAACAACAGGTGCAAAGAGTGTGGTCATTCCGGCATCGCTGTACCATCTTACATAATCCACATGGTCACTTACCACACTACCTTGAGAACCAACATTGAATGTATTTCCGGAATGTGTAGGTCCATTTGCCGAACCCCACCAGTTACTTTCCGCATCAAGTATATAATTAGTAACAGGTGACAATAAGCTGACAGCGCCAAAGCCGTAAGTTGTGCCTGTAATATCGAATGAATTATCATTAATATAGTTACCGACTCCAAAATTAGCATCTGTATATCCGGGTGAACCAACAGCAGCACCACCAATTCCAATACCATAACTATTTGTATTATCAACAGTATTCTTGGTAAAGACGAAGTTGGATAACTTACCTGTTGCAGGATTAGAACCCCATACATAAAGGACACCATCAGTATTTGTGAATACATTAGTATCTACGAAAATATCATTTATATCAGCATTCTGTAAGTTAATTGGAGTTGAACATTTATCAACTGTATTGTTCGTAAAATCTACACCATTTACTGGGCAACTAACAGGTGTTCCATAATAACCACCAATTTTCCAGGGGTTTGCTATCTTATCTGTAGGACCGTTAAATGTATTATTATCAATGGTAACATTAGAAACTGTATCAGGTGTAGTATATCCACCCAAAAGAATACCTATCGGATGTCCGGTAGTAAGGTCAAATGTACAATTTTGAAAAGTTGTATTATCTATAGTAGAAGCAGAGGAATTGACCGTAAAAGCAATACCACCATTAGGGTCAATTATGAAATCATCAAAGGTTACAGAATCAGCAGTAACCTCGTGAGTTCCAATGATCTTTACAGGAGGAGTAGCTTTATCGGGTTCTTGTCCATAGATATATGCCTTATGGTCCACAGCAAGATTTTCTGTATATGGTGTTGCAGCATCGGTGACACACACATAGTAATAGTCACCAGCAGCAGCATCAATACACGGTTGAATGGCATCTGCATAGGCAAGAGCAAGTAATACTTTTGGAGCTGACTGGTGAGTGCGAACATATTCCGTTGAAGGTGTGACAGTACTTGTGGCATACCAGGGGATGAAGGTGACATGTTCGCTCACCTTTGCACCAAGTGGTGTAGTATGAGGATTGAGATCTCCATCATCATCGGGTCCAGTGGCATCTCCATACCAGTTCTTTTGTGCATTTACCGATGTGGCATGTACACTCCAGATTGCGTATGCAGAATTGGTATCAAAGGAGTTGTAGTTGATCGCCATTGTTTCAACACCAACCATACCTGCTTCGATAGAAATTACATTAAGAGCAATATCGGTGAACACATTATTCTTAATCTCCAAATTAGTTACAGTCCCACCATTTAAGAAAATACCTCTATAGAAATTATCAAAGGTATTATTTGTTATTGAGGTGCCGGTACAATTTTGAATGAAATTAATCGGCTTAGAATCATTTGCAACTTTTGAACCAGGGGGGTAGTTGCCGATAAAGTCGTTATTATCAATGTCAAGTTCAAAACTATAAGTAACAGCACTGCTGTTTCCAAGTATAGCATCGACAGAGGTAGCAAGAGCGGTACCGCTAAAGTCAAAAGTATTATCTGTGATATCAATTTTAACATCAGCATTAAATGGATATGCAATGACACCTCTTTGACAGTTCGTAAGTGTATTATTGTCGACAATACTTGCAGTGGTAGAGGATGAGCTTAGGAACATAATTGAATTTCTTGAGGCGTCTATTGTGTTGTCATGAATATTACCCATTGCATTTGGATATACAAACCATAGAGCACCCGTCGGGCATGTATTGAAAGCACAATCTTCAACTTCAGTTGTTTTATCGGTTCCTGAATCATCCTCAACAACGATTCCAACACCTTTAGCGGCAGCAGTATAGATATCATTTAACGTGATGTTTGTAACGGTTCCTGCACAGTCGTCAAAGAAGATACCGGCAAAATAACCACCCGAAGCAGGAGTGCTAGTGCTGAAGATGGAACCGTCAATGATGAAATCATGTATGACGGTAAGGTCAGTACCAGCGTAATCAACAAGCAATACGGATTGGAATGGGGTATTATTTAAGACAGGAAGATCAGTTATATATTTTACTGTTGCAGAATCCATATGAACGAATGAGGGAGCAAGATATGTGGTTCCTTTTGAAGCACTGGCTCCATGCAAGTGAAGGTTTTTGTCTATTGTAACACACTCGTCAAAGGTACCCGCAAGACAGGATATCGTATCACCTGCTGTAGCACCATCAACCGCTCTCTGGATAGAGGAGTGATAAGTCTCTTGGTTTACATTCATTACGGGAGCAAAGAGTGTCGTTCCTGCATCTGGCTCCCAACCTCTGCCGGGTTCTGCATCTGTGCCGTCATTATACCAGGGGGCAAATTCCACACGGTCGCTGACCGTTGCACGACCCTTTGTTGCAGGAGGTGTATAGGTATTGTTGTCGTTAAGAGGACCATATTGATCGCCCCACCAGTTACTTGAGGCGTCCAGCAGACCGGTATATTGATCTGCCATATAAACCGCACCGTAACCATAGGTCGTACCGGACATTTCAAAGGCGTTATAGTTTATTGTATTACCAGTTCCGAAGTTGGCATCAGTAAAGGTTGGTCCGCCGAGTGAAGCACCGCCAATGGCAAGACCGTAGCTGTTTGTGCTTGGAATATAGTTATTGCGGAACACGAAGTTAGTAAGCACACCCGTTGGTGAGCTTGCGGGACTATTCCAGAAATACATGGCACCATCAGTATCATAGAAGTCGTTAAAACGAATTAAGACATCATTAATATTTTCATTAACAAGATTGATTGGAATCGAGCCCTTATTTACCTCGTTGTTATAGAAGTCCAATCCGTCTATTTCGCAACCGATATTAGTACCAAACCATCCACCAACTTTAAAGGGATTGCAATTTTTATCATCCGGTCCATTGAAAATACAGCCTTGAATCACAACGTTTGAGAGTTTATGAGGAGTGGTTCCACCACCGAGATAGATACCTACCGAAGGACTTTCATTAATAGTAAATATACAGTCATATATCCTGAAATATACATTTATAGGATCAACCGATGTATCAGCCGTGAGGGCTGTACCGGCACCGTCGGGATCGAAGGTAACTTCAAGTATAGCAACCTCATCAGCGGAAACTGTCTGTTGTCCAACTAAGATGACATCAGTAGCAGTATACGTGTAACTCCATAACCAAAGGTCATCTTTATTTAAATCGAAATCCTCGGTAAATGTTCCGGTCTGGAGAAAGATATTCCCAGCTCCACCTTCAACAAAGACATCTATTGCAGCCTGGATGGAGGAGTAATAAGTGTATGCTTTATTTTTAGGGGAACTCCCCGGTTTATTATGCTCGGAAATCATATTGCCTTTAGAGACAGCACCATCAAGCCATACAGGAGCAAAAGGATCACCGACGCTGAATTCATCATCGAGCCAGGGCACATAATCAACATAGTCTGTAACAGAATCACCCTGTGCAGTTACATTGAAGGTATTACCATGATGGGTGGGACCATTTTCGGAATTCCACCAGTTGTTTTCGGCATCGAGAGTTGTTAATTGACCGTTATAAACAGCAATGGTGTTGCCTGTGAAATCGTTGGCATTGACACTGATATTCTCAACACCGAATATGTGAGCAACTTGAGGGGGATCATCAGGAGCAGGTTCATCCGCGTCAATCCCGATACCATAGCCATTGGATGAGAATATGTTTTCTGAAATAGTAACACCATCAGGATCAATGGTGAGATCCTGTGCTTGGGGCTCTCCATGGTCGCTTGTTTTCGTGGAAGCGGCAAATCCAATCGCAACACGACCTGCCTCCATTCCAGTAACAGAGTTGCCTACAATATCTAAGTTGTTGATGATACTGGGATTCTCTGCAACGTACTCAGCATACGGCGTTGCGAGATTTCTCTCGGGATAGAATGCCTCTGCTTTAAAGGTAAGGAAGCAGTATTTGACAGTTCCCGTAGCGACTGTGTTGCTATCTATCGTTGCACCATCAGCATTCACGACCATAATACCTGTACCAACTCTCGGCGTTGTAAACGAATTATGCTTAATGCCGGCACCATTCCACAGCTTTTCGAACCACATACCGCGACTTTCGCCATCACCGTAGCTCTTGAAGATGTTGTCTTGTACAGTAATGTTATCTCCACCGGTTACATCAGCGTAGATACCGGCTCGCCCACCAGATACAATTGTGAAACCACTGCCGCCAAGAGTTACATTGGAAGCAGTTACATGGAATGCCGCCAAGGAGTCAGTAGGTGCCTCGACAGTAGTGGATAAAGCTCCATTAATTGAATTAATAGTCACAGCTTTATCTACGATTACGTATTCCGTAAAGGTTCCATCTTTAGCGGTAATTGTTTCACCGCCAGAAGCAGCATCGATGGCTGTATTGAAGGATGAGAAGTAGCCGCTTGCTTTTACGCTTGTGGTCAATTCAACAGGCCAGAATGACGAGCCAGACATGCTGGTATCATTCCATGGGACATAATCAACATAGTCAGATACGGCAACACCATGTGGGTCACCCGCAAGGTTTGTATAAGTGTTATCAACATGATTAGGTCCCGAGCCAGAACCCCACCAGTTATCTTCAGCGTTGACTTCGGTGGTGTGATTATTTTGGACACCTATATCACAACCGCTGAAATCATTACCGGTTATAGTGAAGTCTCCAGGTGAAACAGAAGCACCGTCATTGATGACTATTCCAATCACACCAACAACTTTAAAGGTTTGGGTAAAGATATTGCCAGTTATATTCAGTGTAGTAATTGAAACCCCGCCAAGGTAATTATGCATCATAATGCCTTGCATACAATCGTCAAAAGTGTTACCGGTTATTCCTAAGCCGGAAGTTCCTCCAGCACCTGCAAGAATACCGATGCCATATTGGTAATAATTAAATGTATTTCCTGAGATAGTAGAAGTTCCAGTCGCGCCCATAAATTCTATTGCATAACCTGATGTATTATCACTACTTGAGAAAGTGTTATTTGAAATGGTAGCGTTAGAACCGAGTTTGTCCGCCCAAATAGAGCCATCTCCAGCTTTTGCGGTGAAGGTATTATGGTCAATAGTTAAACCTGAAGTGCCGGCAGCACCAACATTGATACCCATTGAGGCATTTCCCGTTGTATTAAGCGTATTGTAAGAAATGGTCACATTATTTAGAAGATTCGTCACTTGGACTAAACGTGTTGTAGCAGTGCCGCTCTGAATTGTGAAGCCATGGCCGCTACTTCCGCCCAGAGTAAAACCATCAGCACCAGAAACAGATTCGACTCCAATACCTGCCGCAGGTTGGATTATTGTCGTCGCAGTACCATTTGTGGATTGCAGCGTAATATCTTTATTCACTACAACTTGTTCTTCATAGGTTCCGGCATGCACATTAACCGTTCCCGTTCCATCGTCAGTGACACCGTCAACACCATCCTGGATTACTGCAAATGCATCCCATTGCCACCAGAGATCATAAGGGTCAACATCAGCTTGGCGGTGCCAGGAAGAGTCGACATAAGCTATTGCAGGATCATAATTCTTCACTATGACGAAAGAACCGTCAGTGCCCGTATCGGTTGCAGGCAGTGTTCCCTGGTTTGCATGCACATCCCAGAAAGAAGCAGTAACAGAAACCTTGCCATCAAGATTCGGTGTAGGATCAGGGACTGTGTATACAGCACTCCAGTGCTTATTGTCGCCACCAATCGTTGCTGTAACGGTGTCTATGACAGCTTTAGCTCCAGATTGTGGTAATGTAAATACCACCTGAGGTGCTACCGGATTTGTTGCAAGAGCTTCATTAGCTTCAAATGCGAAAGTAATCACATCACCTGCTTCTCCGAGGAAAGGATTAGCATTGTTTGTTGATAATGTATCTGCAATGATTATTGGAGCGATACCATCATCGATATTGATTGCTGTAGTGGTGTTCTGCAAATTGCCATCCTCTGTTACGATCGGAATTCCAGAATAGTTAACATAATTTAATTTCAGGTCATTTTTGTCTGGTCCGAACTGGAACTGAGGATTAGTATAATCAAATGATAGACTGATAAAGTTATTACCTTGGGCATTCACTTCAGCAGCTATAACTGGAACAAGGGTTGTTCCATCCAAGATCTTAAAGTCACCTAAAACAAGATCCCACTGAGCTGGTGTCCAGCTTAGGGTTGGATCCACCATATCAGCATTAAGCTGAACAAGAATAGTTTCGACCCAAACTGGTGGTGTAGTGTCTGTTGTTTGCGTTTCAGCACCAATAATATAAGCCACTGGTTTTGCTTGTGCAAAAAGCGAAGCAGTGGCTAATAGGAATATTAAGAGCAAAGTTAATTTTTTCATAATAAATCTCCTTTTCCCGATGAATCGGGATTATTTTTTTAAACTTTTCCTAATTATGACATTAATATAATATGGAAATAAATACATCCTATTTTAGACATTAACATAATTGTAAATTAAATACATCCTATTTATGACATTAACATTTTAAATAAACCTATTTAAGAAATTAACAGATTATTAAATCGCTTGTTTAATTTAAATAATAGTAGTGTTTTCGTCTCCATTAATGAAATCCTATCTTTAGTAAAAACCAATAATTATTTTCTAATTACTATCTCCTTCAAAACTCAGATTTTTTTGGATTAATTTATATTACCATTTATAACCTTTAAGAATTTTATGTGTCAAGTTTTTCATAATATAATATAAAAATACATCATTGTGACATTTACTAATTTACCTGTTAAGATATTTTTTTAAGTCTAAAGGCCTATCCTGATTTACCGTGAAGAATATTTTTTCGTGATAGGGATATTAATAAATTCCAATCGGGCATTTTTATTTATTTTTGGTTCTACTGCAAACATATCTTCAGCTCCTATCCTTAATGAATTAATCAGTTCAGAGTAAGTTTTTTCCTGAGCATTAACTCCAGGAATATCAATTAACCAACCTACCCACCAGTCACCGACTTTTTGAATTATCGCTCTAAATTTCATATATCAATTCCTTTTAAAGGGTATATTCAGAATCTTTGCAAATTTTACGAGCCAGGACATCAACTATTTCTCTTCCGTCTGGGCGCCGAGACCGAATGTCGTGGAATTTCAGTCCGATACATTTCTTTCTCAAAGATGGAATGTCGTCTTCCTTCACGAATAAGATAGGCACCATTTTGTTTTAGCCATTGTATTAATTCTTTCCGCTTCATTCAGCACAGAATTTCTAAATAATAGCATTTAAATCAGGGACACCAATTTTAAGACATTAACATTTTGGATTGTTTCTTATTGTAGATTATTTTTTGATTTGGTTTCCTAAACTTTCTCAACTTTCTTTATTAACTCCTTTTTTATCCCCCGAAGGGGGATTTATTTTTTAAATTTAGATTTATTTAGAATTTCTCAATTTTTTAGTTTGTCAAGTTTTTCTTAATTTTTTTTATTTTATATATGAGTCCACTCTAAAAACCCCTAAAGGGGTTAAAATTGTGTTTTTAAAACATGTTACCCACAGTTGAAACTGTGGGCTAACCCTATGGAGAATAGTAAGTTAGACCACAACTTTAGTTGTGGGAAACATTCAATAAGCACATTTTAACCATTTTAATGGTTTTTATAGTAAACTCATATATTTTTTAACAATAAATAAATGCTATTAATTGCACTTTTTTCTTTAATTTGTTCACGAGTTCCTGAGAAATTAAATTTTTTTATAAGAATATTACCTTCAATATTTACACCAATAAAGACAAGTCCGACAGGTTTTTCAGGAGTTCCTCCTGTTGGTCCCGCAATCCCAGAAACCGCAATTGCGTAATTACTATAGAATTTTTCTTTTACGCCTTGCAACATTTCTTTAACGGTTTGTTCACTCACAGCTCCGAGTTTTTCAATAGTCTCTTTCCTTACATTTAATAAATCCATCTTTGCTTTATTGCTATAAGAAACTATTCCGCCTAAAAGATATTTTGAACTCCCTGAATTATTGGTAAACAAATTCTGAATTAATCCTCCAGTGCAAGATTCTGCAACAGCCAAAGTCTTATTTTGGCTTAGTAATTTCTTATGACAAAGCTCAACAATGGTATCTTCATCATATCCATATATAAATTCGCTAATCTGCTTTTCAATCATATTTACAATTGTATTAAATTCATTAAGTTTGGTTCCATACACCCTTATCCCTACCATTCCAGGTTGAGGAAGAAAAGCTATGCTAACATTCTGTGTTTCTAGCACATCATTTAATCTTTCACTGATTTCAGCTTCTAATATTCCGATTGTCCTTATCGTTTTAATGTATATTGGTTTTGTTTGATAGTTCTTTCTCAAAGTTGGGATAAGATAATCCTTAACCATCTCCTTCATTTCTGAGGGCACACCCGGAAATGCAAAAAAATTTTTACGCTTATCTTGAAAATGCAATCCAGGAGCTGTGCCATACTTATTCTTAATTGTTTTGAATCCTATAGGAACCTTTGCTTGAGTTTTCACAATTTCTGGTATTTGCATGTTTTTCTGATGATATAATTCTTTAATATGTGACCAAATTGCTTCCCGAAATTCAAGGTCTTTGCTAAAGAATTTTGCGATACTTTTCTTCGTTACATCATCTTTAGTTGGTCCCAAACCACCTGTTGTAATGACCACATCACTTTCCTTCTCAATCTTCTCAAGGGTTTTAAGAATAACCTCACTTTCATCTTTAATTGTTACTGATTGATGTAATAACAGCCCTATTTTTGAAAGTTCATTTCCGATAAATGCCAGATTTGTATTTACAGTTTTGCCCAGTAAGATTTCATTTCCAATAGTTATTAAACTTATCTTTATCATATTTCTCCTTTGAGGATTTTCAATAGGACTTCTGCAAAATATGGAAAATTCACCTAACTTGTCATTCCCGTGATCCCCGCGTCCGCGGGGAGGGAATCCAGTAGGAATACTTGTCCTCACGAAAGTGGGGAAAGGTTTGTGGATTCCCAATAGATTCCCAATCAAGTTGGGAATGACACGCGAATGCTATTTTGCAGATCTCATGATTCTCAATTATAAATAAAAATATATACTTATGCCATTTCTAAATATCTTGACACGAATAATATAAATCTTATTTATTTTGTTTAATATGTTTAAGATGAAAACAATGATGTCAAGTAAAACTGTTATCCTGTTTAAGTTAAGACAGGAGGCCAAGGAGGCAAAATGACTTATCTAAATAATGCTAAGATACGCTTCTTCCCTTTATCATTGATTCTTGTATTACTTACTGTCGGTTCAATATTTGCTCAAGAACCAGACCCATTTGCATTGGTTTTAAAAACAAAGGGAGAAGTTATCTTAAACCATAATCACCAGTTACGCCCTGCTGAAACCAGCACCCTGATTTTTAACGGTGACATATTACTCACGAAAGACAATTCTCTTGCAATTGTTAATTTCTCAGATAATGGGGCTATAATTAAACTATTTTCAAATAGCACCTTAACAATAGGATTGGAAAAAGACATAGGTATTGCCAAGAAACTTAACCTGGACAGTGGTAATTTATGGGCAAAAGTCACACATAACTTGGGTAGTTTCTCTGTGCAAACACCTACTGCTGTAGCTGCGGTAAAGGGAACAAAATTTCTCACTTCTGTTGACCCACAAACTGGATATACAACAGTATTGGTTTTTGAGGGAACCATTGAATTGGGAAATGAATTCGGTATAGCTAATATCCCTTCAGGAAATCAGGGATTCTCCAATGGTATGGAGCCACCAGTTATACAGCCATTACAATATAATCAAATTCCTGACGAAATTCAGGAAGAAATTGAAGCTAAAATTGAAATTGAAGAAGAGACTCCAAAAATTGAGAAAGAGATTGAAATCCCGGAAGCTCCGCCAGAACAACCCGAACAAAAGAAAATAGAAAAAACCGAAGTAGAAAAGGAATCAGCACTTCCCTTCCCAATGTCCATTGGAATAGGCACAGTAAATATAGATGGAGAGACTTACTCTCAGATAAGATTAATGCCAGAGTTCTCAATCTGGAAATTTAAACTTGGTCTTGATTTTAATCTTCTCATTGATAGTAAGGGTAAACTTAGAAAAGAGGATTGGGATTCCTTTGAGGATTATCTTAATAAATTTCTATATATACAGTTCGCAAAAAAGACTGACCCATTCTATCTCCGCTTTGGAAGTTTTCCGAGAGTACAATATGGTCAAGGTCTAATTATGAAGGACTACACGAACATGCTTAACTATCCTGATAAAAAACAATTGGGTACAGAAATAGCTGTAAATACAAACACTTACGACTTAGGCTTTGAAGCCTTCTGCTCAAATGTTTATGAAGCAGATATTTTCTCTGCCAGAGTTAAAGGTAAGCCTTTGAAAAATTTTGATATCCCTATTATCAAAAACATCCAATTCGGAGTTACAGCAGCTGCAGATTTAAATCAATTAGGTGCACTGAAAGATAGTGATGGAGATGGTTATCCTGACAAATTCGATGACTTCCCTGATGATGAAAACTGGTGGGCAGATACTGATGGAAATGGAATCGCTGATAATATAGATCCTGATAGAGATGGTGACGGGTTCACAGATAATATTGAAGGCATTAAGTTAGAATATCCTGATTCAAGCGATACTTTCTGGCAAAGTTTACTTAATGATTTAGACTTTGACTCCCTAAGTTTAAAACAGATTTATAAGCTAGGGGAAAAAGAAGGTGTTACTATTTTGGGTCTTGATTATACTATTCCTCTTTTAAATACAAAGCTGTTCAAATTATATAATTATGGAGAATTTGCTCAGATATTAGATTATGGAAATGGATTTATCTTCCCGGGTTTCGGCTCACACTTCCTTATATTTGATTTGAATCTTGAATATCGTATATTTGGAAAGAAATTTGAACCTAATTATTTTAACTATCTTTATGATAATGAAAGAGCAATCATTTCAGGAGATTCTGTTGTAACCAAAGAAAGCCAATTAGATAGTATCAAAAGTTCTCAGGGATGGCGAGGTGAATTAACTACACACCTCTTTAATATCATTGACCTCTCCGTTGCTTATGAAGATATCCATGGAGATGATTATAATATGGGAAAAACTATTCAAGGACAAGTTAATCTTAAAAGAAACCTAATCCCTAAATTGTCTTATGCTTATGCTTGTTATTCTCAAACAAAAGTAAAAGACCTCACAACATGGAAAAGTCCTAATGCTAGTATAGAAGCCCAGATTGGTTATGAGTTGTCTTACAATACTATCCTTATCGCAAATTATAAAGAATATTACGAAGACCTTAATAATGATAATAAAATCAAAGGTGATGATGAAA
Organism: uncultured Candidatus Cloacimonadota bacterium; assembly: GCA_964398885.1. GTDB lineage: Bacteria > Cloacimonadota > Cloacimonadia > JGIOTU-2 > JGIOTU-2 > JAGMCF01. The sequence continues at coordinate 41,977 of CAYNOU010000016.1, forward strand.
CTATCACATCTTTCAGCTTTGGGGTGCAATTCAAATTTTAGAAGGATACAATCCCCGCGGACGCGGGGACGCAAAGGATGATGAAAATAATCAAGTATACAGAGTTAATTGTGAAACCATCTGATCTAACAGGATTTGTAATCCTGTTTATTTCAACTTTGAAATC
>CAYNOU010000017.1:0-42084 GCA_964398885.1 uncultured Candidatus Cloacimonadota bacterium
AACTGACGAAACAAGCTAATTAACTTTTATTTCTATATAGTTGACTCCTTTCTTTTTTGCTTTAATCTTTAATCTTATTTATCTCGGCGTATCCCGATTTATCGGGAGAAGACGGATACCTTTATATCCCCTATACCTCTTTTTACCTCTTCAACTATATAATCCTTTTGCTCATCGGTTAGTTCAGGATAAATTGGTACAGAAATAACTTCTTTTGCTGCTTTTTCTGATTCGGGTAAATCTCCTTCTTTATACCCAAGATAAGCAAAACATTCTTGTAGATGAAGTGGAACCGGATAGTAAATCGCATTACCAATATTTGATTCCTTGAGATGTTTTTGTAATTTATCACGATCTTTTGTTCGTATTGTGTATTGGTTATAAATCATGCGATTATTCGGCGCAACATAAGGAGTTTCAACAGTATCTTTTCCACTCAAGGCGGATCCGCTTCTGGCGGACAATCTTTCATTATAGTAAGCGGCATTTTTTTGACGACCTTTATGCCATTTTTCTAACAATGGGAATTTAACTAATAAGACTGCTGCTTGAATTGTATCCAATCTGAAATTCCCACCAATTATTTTGTGATAATATTTTGGTTTACTTCCGTGTGCCCGGAGAATTCTTATCTTATTTGCCAATTCCTGGTTATTTGTGGTAACCATTCCGCCATCTCCACAGCAGCCGAGATTTTTACTTGGGAAGAATGAGAAGCAGCCAACATCACCTATTGAACCAGCTCTTTTACCCTCGCCCTGTGGAATACTATTTTTATTATAATTGCTTTTATTCTGCGTAATATTTATTCCACAGGGTAAATATTCTGAACCTATAGCCTGTGCAGCATCTTCAATAACATAGAGATTATATTTTTTTGCAATCTCATTTATTTTGTCCATCTCAGCTGTCTGCCCAAAAAGATGAACAGGAATGATGGCTTTTGTCTTATCAGTAATTTTCTCTTCTATCAAATCAGGATTAATATTATATGTCTTATGGTCAATATCCACAAAAACAGGTTTTGCTCCAACACGATAAATACATCCAGCAGTTGCGAAAAATGTAAAAGGTGTAGTTATAACCTCATCACCATAACCAATTCCTAATGCCATCAATGATACTAATATTGCATCCGTCCCTGAAGATACACCGATTGCGTATTTACATTGGCAGTATTCAGCGATTTTGCCTTCCAGTTCTGCTATTTGTGGCCCGTTAATAAATCTTTTTGAATCAAACACATCTTTTATAGCTTTTAATACATCTTCTTTAATCGGCTCATATTGAGCGTTAAGGTCTAACATTGGGACTTTCATATTCACCTCTTATGTTTAGTTTATCTATCCATTTTTCAATATAATTATAATCAATATCTTTTTGGATTGTATATATGAGTCTACTATAAAAAGTCCTTAACCGCGAATGAACGCGAATAAACGCAAATTTTGAATGTGATATTACAAAAATTGCGGGCTACCTAATCCGCTAACTACAGGCGTATTAAGTGTCATAGAAGCCCACAGTTTTAACTGTGGGAAATGTAGAATAAAAATTGATTTTAACCCCTTCAGGGGTTTTTAGAGCGGAGTCATATATAGATTTTACATCATTTCTTTGAATTTCACTACCACCAGAAAGATTTGACCATACAATTTTTAAAATTATTAAATCCTCAACAGTTGGTAACCAAGTATAAATATTAAAAATTTTTACCTTTCTTTTTCGTAAAAAAACAATTTTATTAAATTCATCATCTTGAGGAATCCAGAAATCTACCCAAAACCCACTTAATCTATCTGTAACTTGAAATTGATATCTATGATGAATCGCATCCTTAATACTCTGTTCTGATATCATATATCTATTTATATCAAAAGATTCGTAAAATCTTGAAACATCTTTTTTTGAAAGATTAATTACAAAATCAATATCGTGAGTAGAGCGTGGTTTAGCATAAAAGCTAAGTGCCCAAGAACCAGTTAAATAATATGGAATATTTAATGAATTTAATAATCGAATTATATCATTTAAAAGTTGTTTTTGCGACATATTTTCATTCTTTCTAAAACCAGTTTTTGGATAGCTTCTTCATCCAAATTGGGATGTTGATTTCTTATGCCATCTTTCATAACCTCATAAGTTAGATCAGACAATTGAATAGCTTCTTCAATCCTTTGTTGAGGAGTCATTTTCTTATATATTTCAATCCGATATTGTGGGAGTTTATTAAATTTCATAATAAATTTATGTGGAATCTTTCCTTAATATCAGGAAACTATTAGCATAAAGTTTCCTTGTTTATCGGAAACCCTGCATTCTATACATAATATTACAAAAGTGTCTAAAATTATCTTCTAATAAATTCCAGTTTATAGGTCTTCGCATAGGAGGTAATATTTGCTCTTTTTTTGCAAGAACATATCCCAATAAATTTTCAACCTGATACGCAGCCATTGCCGGATCGTCAAATAAAGCTTCCTTTTTCCTTGCACTTCTATAACAGTTTATAAAAGATTCATCTTTTGAATTTTTCCATATATCTTTGGTGACAAAATAAAGATCAATCAAATCCTTTACCTCAAATCTACTTACGATAGTACAAAGCTTATTTGAAGCAATTTCATCCAATAAATCTATGTAAATAGTTCCTCCTAAAGAAAGAAGAACTGAATTCCGTTTTCCTTGTGAGGTAAGGGGTTCATAAACAAAATCTATTTTTACACCATTTAATAAATATGAAAAAAAAGTTGAAGATGATTGTAATAAAGATATGTCATTACTAAATACTCTTCTAAGAGTTTCATCAATTAAATTTAATTCTTGAAAATAATAAGAAAAGAAATCTAAATCTTCAGATGTGCGATGATGTAAATAAAACACGGATAAGGCAGTTCCACCAGTAAGAAAGAAATTGTCTCTAATTAAGTTTATTTCGCTTATCTGATTTAATATTTCATTTTGAACAGAAGATGCGTAACAATCAATATTCTCTTTAATTGGAATTTCCATAAACCTCTATTAATCTCTTCCATCTTCTTTTTGCTCGTTGAGATAATTTTAAAAAGCGAAGATTGTCCTGAATTTCCTGTATTCCAAAAAATTGAGCTGTATCTCTCACTCTCCCGTATTCTAAAAATCTTGCCATAATCCAAAAGAAAGTATTTCTATCATTTTTTTGTTGGGCTTCATTGATGACTTTTTCAATTTTTTCCTGACTTGTTAACTCGGGATAATCCCAAAATACAGCTTTAAGATAATTTTGCTTCACTTTTAAATTTTATATTTTATATTTTAAATTTTTTCCGGTTGCCCATTATTTTCTAAAGACTTTTGAGCGGCAACAAGAACTTTAAGAACATCAACACCATTCTGCCCATCAGTCAAAGGTTTTTTATGATTAATTATACAATCAATAAAATGGCTATCCTCCCTTTTTAATGGTTCACCAAGATTGATTTTCGGAATAGTTATATCGCCATCGTGAAGAATAAGAGACTCAGCAAAGGAATCATAAGTTACATGAGATGCATCCACACCTTTGTCGTAGATTCTGATTTTCTCCCGTATTTCCATATCATCAAATGTAACCATTTTCTCAGTTCCAACGATTGTGAATTTCCTTGTCTTATGTGGGTCAAGCCAGCTGACCTGTCCGTGACCAAAAGCTCCATTGTCAAAATATATGGTGAAAAAAACTACATCTTGAATTGAATTCTTTTTTTGCAAAAAAGTCTGACCGGTTGCAGATACCCGAAGTGGTTTTGCACTTATTAAATGAAGCATAATAGAGATATCATGCGGAGCAAAACTCCAGAGTGCATTTTCTGTTGAACGAACCTTTCCGAGATTTACTCTTTGAGAATAAATATAAAGCACATCACCAATTTTTTTATCATCAACTAAATTTTTTAAATAATCAACAGCAGAATGATAAAGAAGAAGATGACCAACCATTAAAATTAATTTATTTTGATTTGCTAAATCAACCAATTCTTCAGCTTCATTAATGTTCAAAGTGATAGGTTTTTCAACAAAGCAGTGCTTTCCCGCAATAAGTGCATTCTTTGCAATTTCATAATGGGTTTCTGCGCTGGTTGCTACAACCACAGCATTGATATCAGGATTACTAATAATCTTTTTATAATCATTTTCCGTATTAATATCTGGAAATTGTTTTTTTACTCTTTTGAGATTTTTTGAAATTAGATCACATACACAAACAAGTTCACAATTTTTTAATGAATAAAAAGTTCTTACATGATTAAAGCCCCATGAGCCAGAGCCGATGACAGCAATCTTTGGTTTTGTCATTGTTCAATTCCTTCTTTTAATCTATTTATAATCTCCTCAGCAGATTTCATTATTTGTTCTATTTCTTTTTTTGAATAAACAGTAATAGGACCTGGAGGATATCTATCTTCATAATAGAATGCTGTTAACTCTCTTCCAAAATCAAGATATTTTTGAAAGCCAATATCAAAGCCTATTGCTTTGGTTATAAGAGTTTCAAGGTCATGAAGTTTCCTTAATTCCCACCCTTTATTAATAAGATATCCCTTCAAGTATTTTTCAACAGACTGATGAATATGAAAGAGGGCAGCATCAAGATATTCTTCATATGAAAGGATGATTTTGGCAACTTCTAACTCGCTTGCGCCTCTTTCAAACCATTCTTTAACTACTTTGCCTTTCATATAACACTACACCTTTTTGGATTATTTCTTTCACAAAATCATCTCCTATACGAAGTCGTTCTTTTAACTCATCAGGAGTATATACCAATGGAGACACAGATATTTCCAGATCTGGATTATAGATAATTCTTTTTACCCAAACGAATCTATCAGCTCGCTTTTTATCGGTATCTTTCAATATCAGTAAGTCTATATCACTATTCTGGGTTGGATTTCCATAGGCATAGGAACCAAATAAGATTATTTTAATAGGCTTATAATCGTTTTTCAATTTTTTAACAATTTCAGATAATATCTGTTTTATTTCTTTATTCATATCTCGTAAACCAACATAGAAATACTCATTAGGCACACTTCGTCCCCGTCAGTTGCAATTTTTATTTTTCGCAACTGATTAGTATTATGCAAATTACATAATTTATTAAATAAAATTTAGACTAAATAGATATCCCGAGTATCAATTTCAACAGCAACAGCTTGTTTGATTAATTCAAGGTTAATAACAAATTTGTATCGCCCCTTGCAATGTGATATTTTTCCTTCAAAACCTTTAAAAGGACCTCTTATAATTTTAACCCTTTTTCCTTTTTTTAGAAAAGAATATGGAAGTAAATTAGCACCTTTTTCTCTTATATTATATATTTGTTGTAATTCACTGATAAATTTTTCCTGATTGAATGCTTCTATGAATTTACATATATGACCTGTATAGTATAAATCTTTTTTAGATTTAGAATCACATCTACAAAAGATATAGCCTGAAAATAATGGTTTTTTGAAAATAATAACTCTGTTTTTATAATGTCTAATACTATCCTGCAAAGGCAAATAATATGAAATACCGTAATCAAGACAACTTCTTGCAACTTTTTTCTCGTGACGAGATTTGGTATAAATTGCATACCATTTTGTTCCATCATTTGGAATATCCAAATCACCATAAATTTCAGCAACTTCAGAATTAGTATTCATGTTACTTAGCCCTTTTTAGTAATTAAATCAGACTAAATATTTATTTATTTCTTTTATCTTGTCAACTTTTTCCCAGGTAAAAGTCTCTTCTGTTCTACCAAAATGGCCGTAAGCTGCTGCTTTTTTGTAAATTGGTCTTTTTAGATTCAAATATTCAATAATTTCAGCGGGTTTGAGCGGAAAGACTTTTCTGACGATTCTTACTAATTCTTCGTCAGATATTTTTCCAGTTCCAAAAGTATCTATAGTGATGCTCACAGGTTCTGGCACTCCAATAGCATAAGCAAGTTGCAGTTCGCATTCTGTGGCAAGATTGGCAGCAACTATATTTTTCGCAATATATCGTGCCATATAGGAAGCACTTCTGTCAACTTTAGACGGGTCTTTCCCGGAGAAACATCCACCTCCATGGCTCCCCTTCCCTCCATAAGTGTCTACAATTATCTTCCTACCTGTCAAGCCAGTATCCCCCATCGGTCCACCAATCACAAATCTGCCAGTTGGATTAATATGAATTTTAATGCCTTCGCTCCACAAGTCTGAAGATATTACATGTTTGATAACTTGCTTTAATATATCATTTCTCAGTTGTTCAATTTCTATATTAGGTGAGTGATGAGCAGATATTACAATATCAACAATCCTTTGTGGAATACCATTTTCATATTCTATAGATACTTGTGATTTTCCATCAGGTTTTAAGTAGTTTAGTATTCCTTTTTTCCTAACTTCAGCTAATCTTAGAACCAATTTATGAGCAAGCGTAATTGGCAAAGGCATAAGTTCTGGAGTCTCATTGCAGGCATAACCAAACATCATACCCTGGTCACCTGCTCCCTGCTCATGCGTTTCAGTTTTGTTAACCCCTAATGCTATATCTGGTGATTGCTGGTTAATTGCAATTAACACCGCAGTTGTCCGATAATCAAATCCTAACTCTGGTTCAGTATAACCAATTTCTTTAACAGTTTCTCTTACAATTTTAGGAATATCAACATAGCATTTTGTTGTGATTTCTCCACCAACTAACACCAATCCTGTTGTAACAAATGTCTCACAGGCAACTCTGCCTTCGGAGTCACATCGCAAAACTTCATCTAAAATTGCATCAGAAATCTGGTCAGCAATTTTATCAGGATGTCCTTCGGTTACAGATTCTGAAGTAAATATGTGCTTACTCAAATTCATTTTTTCGCTCCTTAATCCTATTAAATTTTTTTTTCAAGTTTCTGTAATACTCTATTTTATTCTATTGAACCTTGCCTTTTAATATGTAAATAGCACACAGATTACACTGATTGAACTGATTTAAGCAGATTATTATAATTACTTTTTTTTAATATGCGGACCTTATTATTATTTTCATACTCTTTTGCCTGCCCCGCCTGCCCTGTTTACCCTATGAAATCTTATTTTTGTTATTTCATTGGGGTGAAATCTTTATTTATTTCACTGGGGTTAAATCCTTTCTTATTTAATGGAGTGTCACGTCTCCTCTCCGCATCTGCGCGGATAATTGGAGATTCGGGATATACAGGATTAATGTCAAATATTGTGCCAAAATATTGATTTAATCAAAGGTCTTTTATAAAGCGATTCTTTGAATAAACAAATAATTGATGTTGCAATTTCGACACAATAATTTCTAAAATGTGTTTCAAATGTGCCACAAATCCCAAATTACAATTCATAAATGTAAACTAACGAAGATATTATATTATAAAGAAAGCATTCAAAAAATAGAATTATTTATACTCATTTTTGATAAGAGATTTGGACTTAAAATGACCTTACATTTTATGTTCCAATTGACCAGGAGGCTAAATACTTCTTCTGCTCTTTTGTCAGCTCATCTATCTTTATATTCATAGAATCAAGTTTAAGTTCAGCAATATAGTCATCAATATCTTTAGGAACAGGCATTACTTTAATTGGTAATTTCTCTCCATTTTTGAATTTTTTAACAAAATATTCAGCAACTAAAGATTGATTAGCAAAGCTCATATCCATAACAGCAGCAGGATGCCCATTTGCAGCAGCCAGATTTATCAATCTTCCTTCTGCTAAGACATAAATACTTTTCCCATCAATTTTGTATTCATCAACAAATTCACGCACTTTTTTCTTGCTCTCACAAATCTTATTTAATTCTTTTAGATTTATTTCTACATCAAAATGACCTGAGTTACAGATGATAGCTCCATTCCTCATTTTCTTTATGTGAGGAATATCAATGACATTTATGTCACCAGTAAGGGTTACAAAAAGGTCGCCGAGAGGAGCGGCATCAATCATTTTCATCACGCGGAAACCATCCAGCGCAGCTTCAATTGCTTTTAAGTGGTCAACTTCTGTGATGATAACATTTGCACCCATACCTTTAGCTCGCATTGCAAAGCCTCTTCCACACCAGCCATAACCAGCAACCACAACAGTAGAACCGGCAATAAGCATATCAGTAGCTCTTATAATACCATCAATTGTACTTTGTCCAGTGCCATAACGGTTATCAAAAAAATGTTTTGTTTTTGCATCATTTACTGCAATAATTGGATATTTCAAAGCACCATCATTATGCATACTATGAAGTCTAATTATACCTGTAGTGGTTTCCTCACTACCACCAATTACATTTTTGCATTTTTCAGGATATTTTGAATGAATTGTTGAAACCAAATCACAGCCATCATCTTGTGTAATCTGTGGATTAAATTCCAATACGCTGTCAATATGCTCATAATAAGTTTTATTGTCCTCACCAGTAATTGCATAAACATCAATATCAAAATATTTAACAAGTGCAGCAGCAACATCATCTTGAGTTGAAAGTGGATTAGAAGCACAAAGTCTGACTTTAGCTCCGCCTGCTTTTAAAGTCCGCATCAAATTAGCGGTCTCGGTAGTTACATGTAAGCAGCTTCCAATTCTAATATTTTCCAGAGGTTTTTCTCTTTCAAATCTTGCGCGGATTTTTCGTAATACGGGCATATTTTTTTCAGCCCATTGGATTCTTTCTAATCCTTTTTTAGCCATACTTAAATCTTTTATATCATACATAGATTTTCATCCTATCTTATTTATTTGTTTTATTAATCTTCAAAATTTATAGAAAAATAGCTAAACTGATATTTCAGCCAGCTATTTCTACAACAATAAAAGGAATTATTTATCTTCCCTGGATTATAAATTTCTTGCCTTTTTTTGCACAACAATTCGTATTCTATGACCACGACGCTCTATGCGCTGCTCTTCTTCACCTTTTTTTGAGGGATTGTCCTCTTTCTTTTTCATGGGATTAAATACATCATCTACCTCATCAGAATCATATTCTAATATTGTAGATTCAGGAGTTAATATTCTAAAAACTGGTAAATCAAGCCTGAATGACAAATCAGGTATGGATTCAACTTCATTAGAAAAGTATATTGTTGGCAGAAATAAAAAACCAACTATTATAATAATTATTTTTTTTCTCATTTTTTCACTTTTCCATTGAAAAAAGTATACTAAACTTGTCTCTTAAAATTTTAATGTCAAGCAAAAATTAATTCTTTTTAATTTACGAAAACGAATATATAGAAAACAATAAGTTAAGAATTTTATTTTTTCTTGACATTATACATTCATATGTTTTATAAAAAATTTCACATGACTCTCATAAATAATATTTTTTTATGAAACATCCCTGAAACACATTTCTATTTACTTAGAATAACTATCCAATTATTTCTGTTAAAATACTCATCCTGCAATTTCTTGAAATTTTTATATTCAGAAGCGTTCACCTTTTTATTTTTGATGATAAAATTTGAACTATAGGTGATTTTATTATTTGCCTTCCTGGATTCAATCTCAAATTCTGCATATTCATTATCTTTTGACTCAGAATTCGGTAAATACTCTATTTTTAATACTTCTGGAATTTCTATTTTTGCAGAATAGGAGTATATTCTCTTTGAGTAAAGTTCAAGGTCATAATTTCTTTTCCTTATAGATGAAAAATTTCCTATATTGGCACCATAGATGGATAATTGAGGAATGCTAAAGCGAACTTTATTCCCTTGAAATGTAGCATAGTTTGGTGATTCAAATACAACTTCTACATTCATGTCTTTAGTCAAGTCCTCTGGATTTATGAAATCATAGGAGATAAGTTTTGAACCACCTCTTATATTGTTTACAACACTCTTAAAGAAAATATCCTGCTCATCCTTATTCTTATGCTTCAGTTGATTTCTTACATTATAATCGCAAAAGCCTGTGGCTTTAAGTTCAAATGTACCTTTTAGATTTCCTTGCTCGTCAATTTCAGCATTTAAAGTAACTTGAGCTTTGCTTTCCTTCTCATCCAGAACAGGAATCTCTACAAACCTGGCTGTGTCCTCTTTTATAATCAGCCCATCTTTACCCTGATATGAGTCAGGTATCCAGCCATATTTATCAAACTGGCCCATTGGTGAGACAAATTGGACGCATCCTTCATCTTCTATAACAACAAGCATACTGTTGAATTGTGATGGTACTGCAAGAGAATTATCCATATCCAGTAATATAGAACGACTGAGTCCTACTATTGAGAAATATCCCCATCCTGGTGTATTAACAAGAACAGGATACGCATTTACTCCAATCGTTTTAAGAAGTGAAACCAGAAGCACTGCTTTATCCTGTGGGTCGCCATACTTATTTTCTAATACCTTTTTTGCCTTATTGGGTTGATATCCACTATCGCCAAAAGAGAGATAAACACTTCTTATCTTCTGTTTCACAAATAAGACGATATTTTCTATCTGTTCCTCTCGTGTATCTCCACCAAGTTCTTCTACTATTTTTCTTATATTTCTGTCTACTTTTACGGATTTATAAAATTTCTCGCTGTACCATTTGCAAAAATCCTCCAAGGAGTCATAGAAGGTGAAAAGCAGTTTTGACGCTATTTCAGAAATAGGTGGCATATTAGGTTCTGAGTTAATCATAGGAATATCTTTCAGAGCAAATGTATAGGAAATCATATCATCAGGTAAATGCTTAACGATAGGCTCAATATCGTTACCGATAAATTCCTGATGAAATTTGTTTTCCTCGCTCAGAGGAAAAACTATTGTAAAGACTTTCTTCTTTATCGGCTCTGTTCCCTGGAATAGAACATCACCAAAAAGGGGATGCTGTGTAGGTTTTTTAGATGAGACTTTGTAGTGATATTCTATAATAACATCTGGTTCAAGAGCAGAAAACGAGACAACTTTCATCAGAACATTCGTATATTGTGTGGCGAATCCAACCTCTGGAGCACTTACATCAGAGATAGCATCTTTCGCTACTTGCACGATTTTTCCAGATGGAAGTATTGTTTGTGCTGTTATAACCTTGAAATCTTGAGATTTTTTATCATATCTTGTTTTTATATCACCAAATACTTCTCTACCTCTTTTTTCTAATATTTTGATACGGAGAAATCTCTCCTTTGTAACCTTCATATCTCTATCTAAAGTAATAGCAGTACTATCAAGAAGCACCACGCCAGAAGCGTTTGGATATTCCTGTGCTACGGAAAATTTTGGAAACAATGCTATCAGCAAATAAACTATCAAAATATACTTTTTCATAATATCACCTCATCATTATAATTATGGAGCAGGCGAGTCTCTCGCCTACCAGTTCCCGATACATCGGGAATAATCCTGTATTTACTCATTTAAACACCTGATGTTAGATCACTAAGCGATCTAATTGGGGGCTACTCCAACGCCATATAAACATCACTGGACTATCTTTTTAAGAACTACTTCCTGACCGCTCTTTTGTGCCATCTCGTCAAAAATAGATTTCATTACTTTATATTGTTCTGGTGAAAAGATGAAATCATTCATAACCGATTCTGAATAGTGAAAAATATATCCATCTTTAAATTCATAATTATTTTCTCCCTTGAAAAAATCTACATTTTTTTCAAAATTTTCAGGAAGTGTTTCCACATCATATCCTTCAGGAATGTATATCTTTTCTTCTACTACAGTTTTAATGGTTGTATATAGATAGAGCGGATACTTTCTCTCTTCCAATGCAAATGGATTTCCCCCTCCACCAATTGAAATATTACCAGCTCCTCCACCAGACAAAGGGGTTTTGAAGGAAAAAGTTTCTCCCAAATTTAAACCATACTTTTCAGCACTGAAAATCAATGTAATTTCTAATGGTTGATAAAGGTCTTTTGGGTCACTGAAATAGAAGGTGTCAATAACTGCACCTGCTACTATACTTGTTACAATTGTTTGAAATATCTGGTTCAATTGCTCGGGTGGAAGCATGGTAAGTATACTTCTAAAGGACATATCCATAAGACCTGATAACTTCCAGGTCAGGGTTTCATTCAGATTTCCATTTTCGTCTAAGTGCCCTTCTGCTTCCATAGAGAAGAAGTTTTTCTCTGCCGGTACTTTTGGAGTATATTCCAAATCCTCACCATCTTCGTCACAAACTAATACGGCTTTTTCTTGTTCAATTGATAGCAAGAATTCTCTTGTATTCTCAGCAGTTGGGTCAATATATAGAAAACTTCCATCTTTTTCTCTTGCTGCTGTTATGGCGTGATTAAACTGGTCAACTGGAATATCCCTTTCAATATTTAGCATCGGGTTAGTTAATACAGTATATGCTTCAAATCCTGCTTTTCTTAGCATTGCTGCAAGAAGACAAGCTTTATCTCTGCATACACCGTATTTATCTCTAAATGTCTTTGTTGCTGGAAAGGGCTCGTAACCCCCTTTTTTACCTGACATCTTGGTTCCGACATATCTGTTATTCTGGGAAACATAGTAATACAACGCTCTGATGCTATCCTCCCTCGTCTCCTTACCAACAAGCAAGCTGTCTATCACTACATCCATAGTATCGTTTGTGGCAAACTTGTCTTTACATAAATCCCAATACCACTTTGACCACACTTTCCAGGAAGGCACAGAAGTAATAAGGAGTTTTTTACAAACATCAGGAGTAGGTGGCATCATTGGTTCTTCAACTATACCGGGAATATTTTGAGCATACCATTTATAAATGGTTTTAGCTTTCTTTTTACTTTCCTGGAATTTTACCGTTTGGTCTTCATCATTTTTTACTTTCCAGTCCAAAGGAATTGGTGAAGCTACTGAATAGACTTTTCGGATTATTGGATTATTCCCTTCAAAAAGAATATAAGTGTCAAAATTATTTTCCATAGGTGGGTTCTGCATTATGTCCTTTACTACATACTCAACGCTTGAGCCTTCTTCAACATTAGGAAAGATAATCTTTTTCATTCTAACATTTGGCAGGAAGAATTTACCAAAGGCGGGGATTTTTACATCTTTAATATCGTCTTTTGGAACATTCATAACCTTTCCATCAGGACTAATTACTCTTGCCATTTCTACGATTACAGTATCGTATAAAGTAAAATAGCCAAAGGTCGCTTCTGAATACCAGGCTTTCCCTTTCATCGTCAGGATTTTGACAAGTTTATGCTGTGTTGATACATACCTGCCAGATGGTTCAAGGTCTATCCCTGTGCTGTCAATTACCACAACTGCGTTAGCTGTCTCATAGCTTTCTCTGTTTATATTCTGAAGAAAAGAATAGTTAATTCGTTTTGCACAACTAAAAAGCAAAACTGAAATTGCCAGTACTAACAGTGTTTTTTTCATCACATCCTCCATTATTTTTTTAGCCACACTTATCCGCTATCCGCCACTGGCGGAAACATTCACGAACTATCACTAACTTTTTTATAATAATTCAATTTTATTTCGTAGGAATTTGCTTTAATTCGTGGTTTATTTTATTCTTTTAATTTCCACATCCTGGTTAACATAAGTTGGGACTTCCATATTGCCCATTGGAGAGCCTTCTATTTTTGACTTTCCTTCCAAAGCAGCATGAATTTTAGCCGATGAGACAAAGCCATCTTCCAATGAGCAGATAATCTTTCCTTTTGTAGTTCCGCTCATTTCCGTCTTAATTTTCATTCCTTTTTGGTCAATAGATTTATCAACAGATATTTCTGATTTTGTTGTGATAACTGCAATTTCTTTTCCCTCTTTATCCTGCTGGAATCCTGTTAAAGTGTATGTAGAATGAATGTATTGCCCTTCTTCTTGAAAATCTTTTTCCCATGTGTTGTCAATATTCACTTGTTTATCTGGAAGGAAGCAATAAAGCGTCCTAATATAACTTTCAATCTCTGAGCCTGTATCCTGGGACTCTAATTCTTTATCACCTTCTACATTTAAAATCTTGCCGTTTTTTAAGAGTGTCACGCTGAAAGATTTTCCGTTAAGCTTATCCATATCAGGTATAGATTTCATAGCTCCCTGAACTCTTATTGTTCCTTCTGCTTTGTCAATAGTGGTTTTTAGAAAAACTGTATCATCTTTAACCTTTTCAACTTCATTTGAAATGTCAAAACCCATTGTAATATTCTGGTCTTGAGTATTGCCCTGAATAACCATTGTGTTTGTCATAGTTTCTGTTATCTTGTATTTAACAATCGTGCCTTCTTTGAATGTCTGGTTAAGTAAAACAGGACCTTTTTTTATAATTACATTCTTTGCACAACCAAAAACAATAAATAGAGTTGCCAGAAATACTATATGTTTTCTAAGCATAAGTCCTCCTGAGAAATTTTATCTTCTTTTAAGACGCTTTAAATATTGTGTAAAGTTCCTTATCATAACAAATAAAAAAAATTCGGGAACTATGTCCCGAATTTTTATTAATAAAACCTTAATATCTAAATTTTTCGTTGTTGTAACATACTATCTAACTAACAACATCTTCTTAATATCGCTAAATTTATCAGTTTGAATTTTGTAGAAGTATATTCCGCTTACTAAATCCTTACCGCTGTTATCTTTACCATTCCAGATAACATTATAAGAACCCGCAGATTTATTCTCACCAACTAATGTTTTTACCAGTTCACCTTTAATATTATAGATTTTTAGAGAAACATTGCTATTTTGTGGAAGTAAGTATTGGATTTTAGTTGTCCCGATTTTATCGGGATTAAATGGATTGGGAATGTTTTGATTCAAAACATATTTCTCGGGAATTTCAGGCTGAGGATTATCTGTTCCAAAGCTTGTGCTAAGAATGGATATTGCAACATTTTCCATTATTTCTTCTTCATTCCATCTTAAACTCTGTAGTAAAACAAAAGTTGAATCATTCTCACCAAAATCTTCACTAACTGTAAACCAAATATTTGCAAAAAGACCTTCTTCATCATTGGGTATTACACTCGCTCCGCTAATTTTAATCTCACCAGTCTCATTGTTGTTTTCAATTGTGAAGTTACTTAACAATTCTGACCAGATAATGTCAGTATATGTCAAATGTTCAGAATTAAATAAGATTTCCGCTTCAAAGGAGAAAATATTATCACTATTTTCTAATATCAATGGAATAGATATTGGAGCTCCTGCTTGAACCTGCTGATCCTCCATAGTAATATCACCAGTGGCTATGAAACTCGTGCCAGTAGGATAAGGCAAAGTGTCTATAATTCCTACGCCATACTGTAAAATCAAAGTTGCATCCAATGCAGATACAGTTGAATCCAGACTGACATCTGCATTCACCAATTGCAATTCATTTAATTCAATGTAACCGACAAGATATTGTAAAATCATTGAAGCATCATACGCCTGAATCTGACCATTTAAGTCCACATCTCCATACATTGGAGTTAGAATACTGATTCCTCCTGATGTCATTTCAACAGAAATATCACCTGTATCAAAGATCGCATCTTCAAGAGTAATGGGAATGAAGTTAGACGCTGTATCTGGCATAGCAAATTTCAACCAGAAAAGCACACCTTCACCAGAAATTGTTTCTGCACCAGCAAGCCAGATAATATTCAAACTATCTGTTTCATGATACTCATACATCCAACCTGCATCTCCAATCAAACTGGAATCTGTTACGATTTCTATAAAATTTAAGAATCCTAAATATCCACCAATATAGATTTCAGCAGAATTGAAAGTGGAATCAGCAGGAAATTGCACATTTATTGGCACCAGAACAGTATCACCAGGCCAGGCATATTCAGTTGGTATTTCAAGATATATATGTTCGGTGAGTCCATACTCATAACATCCCATATCAATAATTGCTATTCCATCTCCATCTCCGTCAAATACTCTGGGATTACCATCTAAATCAAAAGGGTATAAATTCATACCAGTAGTATCTGGTGTGCCAGTATCAATACAGGGAGAGTTTGCTTGAAAATGAAAATCATAATTAAATATATCTACAAATAATGGATTTTCACTTATACATCCAATACCAGCATTACAATTATAATAATTTCCAAGTTCATTATCCCATACATCAGAATATTGTATTACTAAAGTGCCATAATGTATATAAACACCATAGTAACTATTAGATGCAATTATATTATTAATTAATTCAGTATAAGTGCCACGAAGGGAAATCCCGCCATCTGATGGGGATGTATTACCATATATAATATTATTTCGAATTATTGGGCTTCCACTAATTGCACAGTGAATACCACCTCCAAATGAATCAGAATGATTATCATATATTAGGTTGTTTTCAATAACAGGACTTGCGTAATAGAGACCTATTCCGCCACCACAACTGGCATAAGCATCAATAGCCTGGTTATTTCTAATTATATTATTTCTTATAATGACAGGTAAAGGTGAATCATCTGTATGATGGCAAAATATTCCACCTCCACCTCCAACAGTGTGGGTATATGCAATATTATCTTCAATTATATTATTCTGTATAATAGCATTACAATAATGTGCACACACTATTCCTCCACCTCCACCATTTCCACCACCTGCACCAGCTGTACAACTTTTAATAATATTATTCTGAATGGTTGGAGAAGCATTCCAGCAATCAATCCCTCCACCCCATGATTCTCCTCTTGCATTTCTTATGGTAAAACCCTCAATAATATCAGAATTATTCTGATAGGTATTGCTTAAAAGGAATCCTCTCCCGTCATTTTCACAATCAATAATACAGTTTTCTGGACCATTTTCTGATTTTACTATTAGATGTTTGACATTCCCATCCCATGTAAGATCTTTGTTATTGACACCTGTATAGATTCCATCCGCCACTAATACAGTATCTCCATTAGTTGCAGCATTAATACCTTCTTGAATTGTTAGATAATCACCTCCTCCATTAACATCTACATGAATGGTTTCTGCATTTAACATCCACCAGCTGGTGGACAGAATGCAAATAACCAAAAGGTTGATAATTTTGGATTTCATATTATACCTTCCTCTCTTTAGATTAGTATTAAATAGATATTTTTAATTTTATTTTGTCAAGTTTTTTATTGGATTAATTAAATATCAAAATAATTGACACAAAAATTGAAATATAACTCCATACATAAAAATTTTAATATCTATTGATGTAATTATGAATATTTTAATAACTGGTGGAACAGGATTTATTGGTGGTAAATTAATTGAAAGGTTAATCAAAGAGAATAAATTTAATATTACTTTATTAACAAGACCATCAACAAAAGAAAGTAAATACTCTCATCTAAAAAATTTTGTAAATATAAAAATAGTTAATATTGAGAACTATTCAGAAATAAAAAATGTTTTTAATCAAAATTTTGATTGTGTTTATCATATTGCTGCAATAAGAGGCAGCGGATATGGAACAAAAGAGGAGTATATAAAATCAAATGTTAATTATACTAAATTTTTGGCTGAAGAAACTCTGAAACAGAATGGAAAATTTATTTTTTGCTCATCTGTAGGAGTTTTTGGCACAATTCCAAAGGAACTACCTCCCACAGAAGCAACGGAAAGAGTTGGAGACAATTATTATCATTTATCTAAAATAATTGCTGAGGATGAGCTTCAAAAAATGAGAGAAGATGGACTGAATCTTATAATTATTCGTCCAACTATTACCTATGGTATCGGTGATTTCGGATTTCCATTTTCCCTGATAAAAATGGTTGATAAAGGAATTTTTTTTAGATGCAGAAATACAAAAATTCATTTGGTAGATGTGAATTATTTAGCCGAAGCTTTTATAAAAGCTGCAACGCTTGACCTAAAAAATGGCTCAGCTTATAATGTTGTTGATAAAAATCCTGTTGAAATTTGTGATTTGATAAATTTTATCTCACAGAAATTGAAGGGAAGAAATTGTCCTAAAATTAAAACCCTCCCCAAAATTGTCTTTAGAATTGGCAAGAAATTTTCTGATTTGTTAAGAAATGAGGCTTGGAAAACCCGATTTGAACTAATCTCGAAAAATTGGTTCTATGATTCAAGAACTGCAGAAAATAACTTAAAAATTATTCCAAAAGAAACAATTCCTAATTTTGAGTATGTTATTAATTGGTATAAAAGGTTGGAAGGTTGGAAGGTTGGAAAATTAAAATGTTAGTGTTTACCCAGTGAAATAAAAGCGTATAGAAATGATAAGCAATTATAATAACAGAATATTTCACAGGGTGAAGTTCGTGTTGGTTCGTGGCTAAAAAGATGAATTTAAAAAAAGATTTTGATGAAGGACTGGGAACTGTCTACGAAAGATTTCTAATAAATTACATCTTTGACAGATTGATAAAACAATTTGAAATCAAAGAAGTTCTGGAATATCCAATTTATGGAATGACAGGAGTTGATGGAATCAATTCTGTTCATCTGGCAAAAAAAGGAATAAATATTACACTTGTTGATTTTGATAAAGAAAGACTGGAAAAAGTTACAAATTATTGGAAAACTCTGAAACTTGAAAACAAATTACAAATTTTTCTCGCTGACAATAAAAAGATTGCTGATTTGCCTTTTCAAAACAACTCTTTTGACCTCGTTTGGAATTTTGCAGCTTTGTGGTTTTTCAAAGATGCAGATAAAATTATTAATAAAATGATAGATTTATCACGAAATTTAGTCTTTATCTCTATAAATAACAAATGGCAATTAGCATATTCTTTAAGAAAATATGTGCTTGATAAGCAATTTTTCAAAAAGAATGATATTTTTACTGAATGGCTTCGCATCTCAAAAATCAAGAGGATATTAAAAAATAGAGGATTAACAATTATTGAAGATGGGGTTTTTGATACTCCACCCTGGCCTGATACATGCCTGCCTATCAATGAAATTAAAAGAAAATTAGGATTTAAAGTTAAGGAAAATCAGGATGATGGCTGGCTCTGGTCAATGATGGCATATTATGCTGGTGAAGATGATGAACTTGAAGAGAGGTGTAAAAAATTTATGTTTATTGAGAATCTACCGATTTGGTGGAGACTAAAGCAATTCTGGTCACATCATCGCTATGTTATTGCAAAGAAAAAATAAAATCAGGAAAATTTATATGTCAAAAAAATATTATGAAGATTATTGGAAGTTGAATAAAATTGAACCAGGATCTCACCTCCCTTGGAAAAAGGAAATTTTAGGATCATTAAAATTATTTGGGAATAATTTCTTGGATGTTGGTTGTGGTGATGGATATATAGCATCTCAATTTGTTAATAAATTTAAAACTTATGGCATAGATATATCAGAAGTTGCATTAAAAGAAGCTAACACTAAAGGAATTATTACTCAACAATTAGATGCAAATAAGATAGAATTACTTTTTGAAGATGAATTTTTTGATAATATTTCTTGTCTTGATGTTTTAGAACATATAATAGATCCTATCGCCTTTACAAAAGAAATCTATAGAATTTTAAAAAAGGATGGTATTTTTATCGTTAGTGTTCCCAATATTTTAAACATTATTAATAGAATCCACTTTTTTTTTGGCAATTTTGTTGATGTAATGGATGTCGCACATAAAAATAATGAATTGTTTTCAGAGCATATTAAAATGTTTTCTAAAGATAAACTGGAAAAATTATTGGAAGGAGCAAATTTCGAAGTTACAAAAAGGTACTTCTATTTTCCTAAAAAATTTAATGAATCAAAATGGAGGCGATTTCAAATAATTGGAGACATTTTTAATATATTTAAAATCCCTTGCATTATACCAAGTCTTTTTGCATTAGGCTTCTTATATGTATGTAAAAAGTAAATTAAAAAATTATGAATTCATTTATTAAAAAGAATATAAATTTCATTATAGGAATTCTTATCGGTATAGTTTGCTTGATTCTATGGTTTATTATAATTGATTTTGATGAATTTTTAAAATACTTTCATAAATTTGATTTGAAATTTGCCCTTTTGTTCTCATTCTTCTATATATTAGCATATTTTTTAAGAAGCTTGCGATGGAAGATTATACTTAGCTCTATTTATAACATGAAAGTTCTTGAAAGTTTCAGAATTTTTATGGCCGGGATGTTGCTTAACTATTTAATTCCAATTCGGGCTGGAGAATTAGCAAAGTCTTTTATTTTAAAGAAAAATAAAGGAATAGGTATTGCAAAGACTCTGCCTTCCATTTTTATTGATAAAATGACCGATCTGTTTCCAATAATGATTATTCTCGTTCTAATACCTCTTATTACTGTTCAATTAAACGGAACACTATACACGATTATTTTTCTTCTTTTATTTATTTATATCGCATTCTTAGGTTTTCTCTTCTTTGCTGTAAATCATAAGCATATTGCACTAAAATTTACTGATAAACTTTTATTTATCTTCCCCAAAAAATATAAAAACCGTTTAGAATTTTTCTTTTTTAATTTCGTAGAGGGTATGTCTGTAATGAAAGGACGTATCAAAGATTATGTAATTGTTTATGTGTTAACTGTTCTCGCGGTTCTTTCAGAATCTTTGTATATTTATACTGTTTTTTATTCATTTGGAGCAAGCAATACTACATATTTGAGAATTATGTTCGGTTATACTTTAATGAATTTGACTTATATATTGCCAACACCGCCTGTCCAAATTGGCTCAAATCAATTTCTGTGGGTTCTAATTTTTTCGTTTGCTTTAGGAATAGATAAAAATTTGACGGGTGCAGCAGTTGTTTTCTCTCATTTTTTAACATCTATCTGGATATTTCTTATTGGAGGAATATCCTTTTCTGTTATTGGAGTAAAAATTAAGGAAGCATTTCGGCAATCCCATCCACAAAAAAAGTAGAACTGTACCAATGACAAAATTTTTGTAATTATTCAATTTTAATAAACCGGAAACCAATATTATGCTCTTAATGGAGTAAAAATGAGAAATTTCTACTTAACTGTTTTATTTATTACATTTTTTCTACTTATCTCTAATTATCTATTAGCCCAAGAAATTTCATTCACCGCCCAAGATAACCCAAATGATGATGGAAGTGCTATCTTGCTTAAATGGGATATCGGAAATTTAGAAGTAGAGAACTTTAATATTGAAAGAAGTTTAGATGGCACAAATTATGAATTACTTACTAACCCTAGTAAAATAGCTCGTAAATATTTAGATGAAAAAGATATTACACCTGATTCAAAATTCTACTATAAACTAAAATTTCTTGATAAAAATGAACAAGTACTTGTTCCTCCTTTACAAGCTTCTACTTTTGCAAAAGCTCAATGGTTTAACACAGAAAAAATAGCTCTTCTAATTATGACGATTCTGCTTGCATGTTCAATAATATATTTTATCACCTCTGCCAGAAAAGGAAAACGACTATATATCAGACGAATAAGTGGCTTGGATACAATAGAAGAAGCAGTTGGACGAGCAACAGAAATGGGGAAACCTCTACTCTACATTCCAGGAATATTAGATCTGGATGATATGCAAACAATTGCAGGTTTAAACATACTTGGGCATTTAGCTAAAAAGGTTGCTCAATATGAATCGGTTATTCATGTTCCAGTTTGTCGTTCTATGGTGCTTTCAACAGCTAACGAGATTGTAAAAGAGTCCTATTTGAGTGTTGGGAGAGCTGATGCTTTTAATCCTGACTCAGTATTCTATTTAACTGATGACCAATTTGGTTATGTTGCTGGTGTAGATGGAATTATAATGAGAGAAAAGCCTGCTGCAATTTTCTATCTCGGAGCATTTTATGCAGAATCACTTATCCTGGCAGAAACCGGCTTTGATAGCGGAGCAATTCAAATTGCTGGCACAGCTATGCCCAGTCAACTGCCTTTCTTCGTTGCAGCATGTGATTATACATTAATTGGTGAAGAATTATACGCTGCCTCTGCTTATCTTTCTAAAGAACCATCTCAATTAGGTTGTCTAAAAGGGCAAGATGTTGGAAAAGCAATTGTTGTATTAACTCTTTTAGTTGGAGTTATATTAGAGTTATGTGGAATACATTTTTTAAAAGATTTCTTATCAATGCATTAAAAAATTAGCCACGAACTAACACTAACTAACACGAACAGAAATTGAATTAAATAGTTAGTGATCGTTCGTGTCCACAATTTAATTGGGGATCGTAATAAAAATATTGAGGAAAAATGAGAAGACGGGTTCCTTTATTGATTACTTTTTTTGTTGGAGTATTAATAATTATTTCTGAATTCATCCCGCATAAGCCATTTGGTAAGATATCTACTGAATTAGAAAACTGGTTTATGATTATTGCTGGATTTGCTATAATACTTGGACAGCTCAATCTTTTTAAAGTTAATTTAATCAAAATATCAAGAAAACAACCTAACTGGCAGTTTTACATCTTATCTTTAGTCAGTTTCATAATTATGGTTGGTGTTGGAATATTATGGGGAACATTAAAGCAACCTGGTCTTATACATAACTCCGAAAGGGTTATTGCAATCTTCGGATTGAAACCATTTGATTACATTTTTAGAAATTTGTATGAACATCTTTCAGCTACAATGTTTTCTCTATTGGCTTTTTTTGTGGCATCAGCTTCATATCGTGCATTTAGAGCAAGAACACCCGAATCCACTTTACTGCTTGTTGCTGCAGTTTTAGTTATGCTCGGAAGAGTAAGTATAGGAAGTAACATGACAAGTTGGCTTCCTGATTCTCTCAAATTTCTTCATCTTCCTAATATTGCTACTTTTATTATGGATTTCCTGAATAAAGCTGGTCAAAGAGCAATAATGATCTGTGCTGGTCTTGGCATAATTGGCAGTTCACTCCGTATAATTCTTGGGATTGAGAGGGCGTATTTGGGAGGAAAATAAGATGTCAATTTTTGAAAAGTTAATCAAGGTTGATAGAAGAATAATTTTTATTTTGATATTTGTTGGAGTTGCTATTCCCATGTTTTTTGTATTAGGTTTTTATATTGAAATTACAGATGATGTTTTAAAAGTTTATAATTTAGTAGAAGAAACCCCGGAAGGAACACCTATTCTGGTTGCGTTTGACTATGATCCTTCTACAAAACCAGAGTTGCAACCAATGGCAGATGCTGTAATTGAACATGCCTTGCAAAAGAATCTTAAATTGATTTGTATAGCTCTCTGGCCTATGGGTGTTCAAATGTGTGATGAAGTCTTTAAAAAAATGACTGAACTATTTCCTGATATAAAATATGGAGAAGATTATGTAAATATGGGATATAAGGCTGGTGGAATAGTCACTATTAATCATATGGCAAAGGACTTCCGTAGAACATTTCCAACTGATGAAGGTGGAACTCCGATTGACAAATTACCTATTCTAAATGATATAAATAATCTTGAAAAAATTGGTTTTGTTTTTGGTTTATCTGCAGGTGATCCTGGTCTTAAGCAATGGATTCAAGTGGCTCACGATGCTTATGGTAGACCTGTTGCTGGTGGCACAACAGCTGTTTCTGCTCCATCAATCTTACCTTATATTAATGAACAAAAGCAATTAACAGGTCTTTTAGGTGGACTAAAGGGAGCAGCAGAATATGAAAAACTAATTCACCATCCAGCCTTTGCTACAAAGGGAATGGGTGCACAATCCATTGCACATCTTATTATTATCCTATTTATTATAGTTGGTAATGTCGGTTATTTTGTTACAAAAAAATCAAAGGGGGTGTAATATTTTAACCCTATATAATAATTCGGAAAGTTTAATAGTAAAGCATTTTTTTATAACACCCCAAAGGCGTTTTATATTATTACACCCCCTAAACAAGAAACATAATATAAAAACAAGAAATAATCATAAAAAATTTATGTGATAAGTTTTAACAGGGAGAAAATGATGGAACTTACAATGCAAATAATTGGTGTCTGGATTGGGGCTTTTTTCACCTTATGTATATTCAGCTTTTTATATAAAGACAACCCTTTTTACAAAATTGCAGAACAGGTATTCATTGGAATTTCTGCTGGATACTGGTTTATCTATACAATCTATAGTATTCTTATACCAAATCTTTTTTTAGAACTAAAAAGTGATTTCTCGGGGAATTTATTACTTATTATTCCTGCCATCTTAGGAATCCTGATGCTTTGCCGTTTAATTCCAAAAATTGATTGGGTAAGTAGATACCCGATTGCATTGGTTGTTGGCACAACTGCTGGTATCTATTTTGTCCGTTATTTAAAATCTGATGTAATAAATCAGTTAACTGCTACTATTCTGAATCCCTTTAAAGCTACTGACATAGCAACTACAATTGGACAAATTCTTTTAATTATCGGTACTCTGACAGGAATAATATACTTTTTCTTCAGTAAGAAACATGAAGGAGCATTTGGCACAACCGCAAAGGTTGGAATATACTTCCTTATGGTTAGCTTCGGAGCTGCATTTGGTTATACTATTATGGCTCGTATCTCTTTACTAATAGGAAGACTAAATTTCTTGCTCGGAGATTGGCTGGGGATTATAAAACCATAGATAAATCTTCTTTGAAGAACTAATAAATTTGACAAACAAAAATAAAATTTCCTTAATTTGGTTTAAGTTTTTTAGGAAGAATAGCATAGAGGAGTAACTTATGACAAAACTGGATGCAAATGTAGCAAAACGAGATTTTGATAAAATTATAAAAGATGCAATAAAGAAACATCAATTATATCACATCCACCATAAAAATGGGAATGTTGTAGTTATATCTGAAGAAGAATATGAAAGTTTAATTGAAACATTAGAACTTCTTTCAATACCGGGGTTTAAGGAAAGCATGAAACGATCGGTTGATCAAATGAAAAAGGGGGAAGCAGTATCTTTTGATGAAGTTTATGAAGAAAAATGATGTCTTATAAAATAAGGTTCACAAAAGAAGCTGTAAAAGATATAAAGAGGATGTCACCAAAATTAAAGAATAAATTGAAAGAAATAATTCTGAATAAAATTGCCGTAGAACCATATTCAGGAAAAAAATTAATCGGGGATTTAAGCGGATTTTATTCTGTCCGTTTGAGTTATAATGATAGAATCGTCTACTCTATTGATGAAAACAACAAAATTGTTTTTATTCATAGAACAAGGACTCATTATGGTGAGTAGATAGTTTTTGAAAAATTATATTTTATCCTGATGTCACAAAAAAATTGAATCCATTTTTATGTAGAGGATCAATCTTTTGAGCCTTTAACTATTTCCATACGATTTTTATTCAATCTATTTTTCTTTGTGTTCTTGACTTCTGACGAAGCTAAGTGTGAATTTATAGTTAACAAATTCTTTGAATCTGATAAAAAAATTTGACAAATATAAATAAATTCTATCTAATTTGATTTATGTTTTTTTGAATCGTAAAAAATATGAAAATTTATTTAATAAAATGTTTTTGTAAGAAGTTATAATATGACTAAGCTAATTTAAAACTTGAATGAATTTGATATTATTTTATTGGAGGAAAAGATGCAAAGCTTAGAAAAGAAAATATATGATGATTTGAAAAATCTATCCAACATTGCAAAAATTGAGGTTTTAGATTATATTAGATTTCTCAAACACAAACAGGATGATATATCCTTATCGCCCGAAGAATGGGCAGAGATAAAAAAAATTGAAGCAGAAAATGATTGGGTAGATGCTGACGATTTTTGGAAAGTATTGGAAAATGATGAAAAAGGAATTTGTAATTAAAAGATTTATTTTTATATTCTAAAAGGAGTAAATTATGTTTATTTTACATACAACTCAAACTAAAACAAAGATTACACTTTTAAAAGATGAATTCTTTAAATTAATTGAGAAATTTAATAAAATAGAACCTGTGGAAATTATTGACGAAGATCCAGATTACTTAACTGAAGAAGAGATAAAAATTCGTACAGAAGCTTTAAAGGAATTGGAAAGTGGGGAAACGGTTTCATTTAAAGACTGGCAAAAGAAGCTAAGGGAAAGAGAGAAACGAGAAAAACTCAGTAATGTACCAAATCAAAATTGATAAAGCAGTAGTAAAATTTTTGAGTAAACGACCTATATGGTTATCGCAAAAGTTTGAAAGCGCAGCAATGCAACTCAAAATAAATCCTTTTAAAACCAATTTGGATATAAAAAAACTCAAAAGCTTTAAAAATGATTATCGCCTGAGAATTGGAAAATATCGTTTTCTCTACACAATTATTGAAAATCGTAGTTTGCTCTATTTTTATCATGCTAACTCAAGAGGTGATATCTATGAAAAATAGACAGGAAATTGATAAAAAATTTGACAAACATAAATAAAATTTCCTTATTTTGTAATTAGTTAATTAATGAAAATTATTCTGAATTTGTTAATCTATATTTTTTGGAAGGATAACGAAATTATGACTTAGCTTTTATAGAATTTTTATTTTGCATCTTTTATTTGTTCTACACTTAAAATTCGTCAGTAATACAAAGCATAGCAGAACAAGTAGGAAGTATGCGTCCTCTGCGGGCGCACTTTCTTACAGTCTTGCTATGCAGGTGTTTGACGATACCTTAGTGTAGGACGTAATGGAAGTTGCGTCCTTTTTATTTCATGGAAAAAAGTTAGCAATATGAATATAAAGAATTTTGAAAAACAATGAAAAAATAAAAAAATAGGAGGAAAAAAAGATGAGAAAATCAATGTTATGTATTTCAGCAATAATGTTATTATTGTTATTCGCTTGCTCTAATAACGATAACTCAACTCTACCTACAGGATTCCCTGATCCTAATGAAGAAGGTTCTTTTAATGTGTTTGATTATTTTATAAGCTTCAATTATGGTGTTGAGCTTTTCTCAAGTTCTGAAGTAAACAGTTGCATCTTTAAACTAAATAATATAGAAATTAATACAGATTGGTTTTATGATGAAGATGAAGATGAACTTTTTTATCCTGGTGATGGATGGTGGTGTTTATTTGATTTAGAAGAATTACCTGAAGAAATTGATTTGTTACATGGCTCGGAAATTTCATATTATTTAAAAATAAATGGGAAAACATTTGATGGAACTATTGTGTATCCCAGTGAGTTAGAAGTGAATTGGCCTGAGTTTAATATTGAAGAAGATTTCATTTTTAGCTGGACACTACAGGAAAACACAGATGTTCAATTTGTGAATATGAGTGTTGGAGATTATACAAATTCTGATGCACAATTATGGGAATTGTCCAATACTTGTAGAAATTATAATATTTCGAGAAACAGCTTTCAAGGTTATAATGAATCTGAACTATGGATAGATGTCGGTTTGTATTGTATAAATTATAGAAATTATGGCAAATGTTTGATAATATCGTTAGCACACGATTATTTCTATATTTACAAAGATAAGTTATCTCCCAATCGTTTAAATAGAGAAAAGATGATATCAAGAATAATAAAAGAAATTTTGAAGATTAATAAAAAATAATTGGAGGAAAAAATGTATAATAAGGAAGAAATAAAAAGAATTCTTAAAGAAATCAAAATTAAGTTTAAAAAATGAAGATCTAAATACTTAGAAGAAATAACAAAGGAATTGAGAAAAGATGTAAGTACAAAAAGTCTAATTCTCGAAAAAAGGACTATTGAAGAAAATATCAAAGAAAATCACAATTTACTGGAAGATGAAGTAAATGATTTAAAAGCTGTAACAAAAGGAATTGAATTTTTGTTAAAAGAAAAAAATAGAGGAAAAGTTGAAAAAATTATTAATACTTTCTCTTATAATGCTATCTTTCTATTCATCAAAAATACATTCTCAAACCAACGATACACCACTAAGTTTCGATGAAGATATTCCCTTCTCTCTTGTTTCGGGTTATTTATTTAGAGGAAATGAATTCTTCTATGAGAAAACTTATGATAGTGTAAAAAAACTTAGAGATTGTCTATTATACTTCCAAATTGGCGGTTTCATCAATTCAAATTCAAAGTTATTAGCTTTCCCAGAGAATGGATTAGATTTAACGCCCACTGCTTTCAATGGTTTTTTGGAAATCAAAGGCGTCTTAGGCACGGTTATTTCATTCCCATTATTTTATCAATTTTATGCCTACTTTCGAAACTACATCTATTTTCAATATAAAGATGATAAAGACGACAGTAATTCAGACAATGATGTGAGATTTATTGGAGAATATACTTCCGGTATTGTGAGCGGTGCATTAGGTTTTGAAAATAACTGGTTTACACCAATAATTGTCTGGAATAAATTAGAAGCTGAGCATGAGAATAAAGAGGATGAGCTAGGAGAAATACCGGCAGAATATCATAATATCTATATTGATAGATTTCAAGAAGTTTATTCCAGATTTGATTCACTGGGAGTTGAAGAAAAGGAAGATAATAATATTTCCTTCATCGGATATAGCAGGAAGCTCGATGTTGGCTGTATTATTGCACCTGAATATACAAAAATTGATTTGAATATTTTATCTGGTATCAGTTCTTATAACAACATTTTACCATTTAGTCAACATAGTGTTAATGTAAGTAATATCATTGATTTAGTTTTTCATACAAATTTAGAACCCGTTTTTGATTATTCGATAAAATCAAATTATCAAAAACCTAATTTTAAGCATTTAAAAAATACTGTAAGTGATTTAACGATAAATCTATCCAGTATTTTCAAGCCAATTAAAAAAGCTATAGAAGAAGATTTTAAAAAAGATGGTATGGGGAATGTTTCGGGTGATATTAATTTATTTACAAGGTTTCAATACGACCACTCAATCAATGAGTTTGCATCAATAGAAGTCGGACTCAAATTCTACGCTTTTCAAGTTGTGTATGAACATAATAACACGAAATTGTTCATGCCTGATGTAGATAGATTATACAGTAATTCGCTAACCTTCAAATTGGGTGGAGGTTTTGGGAAAGGTGGTTGGATTTTTGGTCTATAAATTAATTCACCAGTTCAGATTTACCCGAAAACCTTCGGGAAACCACAATGTTTAAAAACTTTTTAGTTTCAGCCAAAGGCTGATGAGCTTTAGGCTCACTAGTAAATACTTGAACAATCAAAGGAATTTTAGACCTTCAAGGTTTTTGTAAAACCTTGAAGGTCTTTTATTTTCCCTCCTATTCTTGACAACATAATATCAATCTAACTTTTAAAGTAAAAATCATTTGAGGTATGGAATGCAAAATATATTATCAGAAAGTGATGTTCAAACTATAGAAAATCTATCTAAATCACGAGAAACAATTATTAAAGAAATCCATAAAGTTATTATCGGACAGGATAAAGTAATTGAATACTTTTTAATTTCTTTATTTGCAAATGGACATTGTCTTCTTGTTGGTGTACCCGGACTTGCAAAAACACTTCTTATTAGCACAATCGCACAAGCCCTGGATTTGAAATTCAGCCGTATTCAATTCACTCCTGATTTAATGCCTTCAGATATAACTGGTACGGATATTTTAACTGAGGACAGGACAACAGGTAAAAGAATATTTCAATTTGTTAAGGGTCCAATTTTTGCAAATGTTATCCTTGCAGATGAGATAAATCGCACTCCACCAAAAACTCAATCAGCACTTTTGGAAGCAATGCAAGAAAGAATGGTCACTGCCGGCAATAATACTTTCCAATTAGACCCACCATTTTTTGTGCTTGCAACTCAAAATCCAATTGAACAGGAAGGTACTTATCCCCTACCTGAAGCGCAATTAGATAGGTTCATATTTCATATTGATATTGATTATCCAAGTTATGAAGAAGAAAAGCAGATTGCAGAATTCACAACAAGCCAGGAATTCCCAAAAATCAATAAAGTAATTGATGGTGTGGAAATTAACAAACTGCAAAAGTTTATCTTCAAAATACCTGTATCTGAACACATTCTTAAATTTGCTGTAGACCTCGCCAGAATTTCTCGTCCCAATGAAAATGATGTGCCTGATTTTGTGAAAAAATGGGTTAACTGGGGCTCCGGACCTCGTGCTTCTCAATATCTAATTTTAGCATCAAAAACCAGAGCTGCACTTTACGGTAGATATACCCCCACTATTGAAGATATAGAATTCGTCGCAACACCGATTTTGCAACACCGCATCTTACTAAACTTTGCTGCTGAAGCAGAGGGTATTAAATCTAAAGATTTTATTAATAAGTTGATAAATTATGTTAAAAAAAAATAATCTACAAAGAAAATGAGTTATGCAAAATACCCTTTCCGTCAAGGCTCGCTTGCCGAGACTGATTCTTGTCATTCCGTACTTGATGCGGAATCCAAAATCTTTTATTTTAATGGATTCCCGTTTTCACGGGAATGACACTCGTCTTGGTGTAGCAAGCCGTAGCCAGAAATGAAGTGAAATTATCATATTTTGCAGAACTCATAAAAAATAACCATAAGGAGAAACAAAGAATGAAAAAAAAGCAATTAATAATAATCGGTTTATTAGTAATAGGATTACTAATATTTCTCCTCTCATCATGCACAAGTAAGAAGCCAAAAAGTGAACTTACTCAAACCGAAGAATTGGTTTCTTTTGTCAATAAAGCAGTTAAATTGATAGAAAAGGACGGTGAGGATTGTTTCATTGAATTCAGAAAGAAAGATAGTAAATGGTTTCATAATGATTTGTATATCTTTGTTTGGGGTCTGGATGGAATGAGATATGTATATCCACCAAACCTTCAAGGTGAAGGTGAAAATATGCTTGGTTTAAAGGACATTAACGGAAAACCTATCGGAAGATTAATTGTTGATGCAGCATCAGGTGAAAAGGGAGAAGGTTGGGTTCATTATCAGTGGCCCAAACCAGAAGAAAAAGAACCATCCTGGAAAAGCACTTTCGTAAAAAAAGTAATAGCTCCATCTGAAAAAACATATCTTGTCGGAAGTGGTTTGTATGACCTTAAGATTGATAAGAGTTTCATTATTGAAGAGGTTAATGATGTTATTGCTCTGATTAAAAAAGTTGGCATTTCAGCTCTTGATACAATAAGAGCAAAGGCGGGTGAGTTCATATTTTTAGATACTTATATATTTGTAAAAAATATCAATGGAGATGAATTGGTTAATCCAGCTTTCCCGGAATTGGAAGGACAAAATTTATCTAATTTGCAGGATTCTAATGGAAAATATTTTATTCGTGAGGAGCTTGAAATACTAAAAACTAAAGATGATTGCTGGATGGATTATATGTGGCCCAAACCAGATGAAACAACACCCTCCAAAAAATTAGTTTATGTAAAAAAAGTAATTATTGAACAAGATACGCTTGTTGTTGGTGCTGGCTATTTCCCTGAATAATAAGGAGCATAAATGGATAAAATATTAGTAATAGACGACCAAATAGAGAGTCTCATTGCAATAAAGGATGTATTGACTTCGCAAATTTCAGAATGTGAAGTATTTACTGCTCAATCAGGACCCGAAGGTATCAAAATAGCAAAGAAGGAATTACCGGACACTATTCTGCTTGATATTCAAATGCCTGAGATGGATGGATTTGAAGTCTGTAAACGACTTAAAACCGATGAAATTACAAAAAACATTCCAATTATCATAGAAACGGGAATATATACTGATTCAGAAACTCATATAAAAGCATTAAACCTTGGTGCTGATGCTTTTCTAACAAAACCTTTAGATGCAAGTAGACTTATTGCTCAGGTAAATGTAATGATTCGAATCAAAAGGAGTAATAAAGAACTTCAACGGCAGAAAAATTATTTTGAATCATTATTTAATAGTGCTCCTGCTGCAATCGTCTCATTAGATATGAATCAGAATATCTTAGACATTAACCCTCAATTTGAATCCCTTTTTGGATATTCTCTAAATGAAATAAGGGGGAAAAACATTGATAGATTTGTTGTTCCACAAGATAAACTATCTGAGGCTAAAAAGATTGCAGAAAAAGTTCTTCTTGGAGAAACTGCAAAAACAGAATCAATAAGAAAAAGAAAGGATGGCTCATTAGTGCCTGTTTCAATTGGTATAGCTCCAATCCTTGTTGAAGGTAAGCAGGTTGGATTGTATGGAATCTATAGGGATATTACAGAAAGAAAGCATGCAGAACAAATCCAATCAGTGTTATATAACATCGCTAATGCCGTACATACTACAAAAGAGATTAATGAATTATTATCATCAATAAGAGATTATCTTAGTAACATCACTGATACAACTAATTTCTTTGTAGCTTTATATGACAAAGAAACTGATACTATTTCTCTTCCTTATGATGTTGATGAGAAAGACAAATTCACTTCATTCCCAGCAGGTAGAACCTTTACCTCTTATGTTATAAAAACTGGAAAACCTCTTCTTGCTACTGAAGAAGTACAAAAGGAAATGATACAAGCTGGAGAAGTAGAAGCAATCGGGACACCCTCAAAAGTGTGGCTTGGGGTTCCTTTAAAATTAGAAGGTGAAGTTATTGGTGTTGTTGCTGTTCAGAGTTATACAGATCCTTTACTTTATACTGAAAAAGATGTTGAAATATTAGAATTTGTATCTGGTCAGATTGCAACTGCAATAGAAAGAAAGAGAGCTGAAAAAGCATTACAGATTGAAAAAGCATACTTAGAACAACTGTTTGAGAGTTCTCCAGAAGCAATTATTTTGACTGACAATAATAGTATACTACTTAAAGTGAATAATGAATTCACCAGAATGTTTGAATATACTTCATATGAAGCAATTGGTCAATCAATAGACAATCTAATTGCACCAGGAGATATACATGAAGAGGCAAAATCTCTAACAAAGGATGTTTCAAGTGGAAAAGGTGTTGCTATCGAGTCAGTCCGACGACGCAAAGATGGAACACTGGTTAATGTTTCAATTCTTGGAACACCGATTAAAGTTGAAGGTGGGCAGATTGCTGTTTATGGCATCTATCGTGACATTACTGAACGCAAACGAGCTGAAGAAGAACGCGAAAAACTTATTACTAAACTAACAGAAGCAAAGGGAATTATAGAAGAAAAAAATGAAAATATAATGAGTAGCATTAGATATGCCAAAAGAATCCAACAAGCAATCTTGCCTATGGAAAAAAGAATGTCTGATGTATTAAAAGATTATTTTATCATTTTTAAACCCCGAGACATTGTATCAGGTGATTTCTATTGGTTCAGTAAATTTGATGATAAAATCTTTATAGCAGCGGTTGATTGCACAGGTCATGGTGTGCCCGGAGCTTTTATGTCTATGATAGGTAATTCACTTTTAAATAAGATTGTTAATGAAAACAAAATATTTAATCCAGCTAAAATTCTTGAGCAATTACATAATGGAGTTCGCTTATCATTAAAGCAAGAAATGGGTGAAACAGATACCTCTGATGGAATGGATGTATGTCTTTGTATGATTGAAAAAAGTAGAAATAAAATAACATTTGCTGGTGCTAAACGTCCCTTATATTATATTAAAAATACTGAACTTATTGAATTTAAAGGTGATAAAAAACCTATTGGTGGAAGGCAAAGGGAAGGAAAAAGAATATTTAAAAATAAAGAATTTACCATATTAAAAGGAAGTATGCTCTACCTTACAACAGATGGATTTGCAGACCAGTCCAATCCTAATGGTGATAAATTCGGTTCAAAACGGTTGAAAAAATTATTACTAAATATCCATAAATATAGTTTGGATAAGCAAGAAAAGGCATTAATAAAGGATTTGGATAGTTTCCAGAATGGTGAGCCACAAAGAGATGATATCTTAGTAATGGGAGTTAGGTTATAAAATCTTTACAAGATTATTAAACCTTGTCAATTTGTGTATTAATTTTGATTATATAAAAGAAAGGATTTATTAATGATTAAGTTAAATCTGTTCGAATTTTACAAACAAATGAGTAAGAATAAAATCGTTTTTGCATATAAAGGAACTATTTCTCAAGATGTTTTGGTAGAATTGGCAGAATTAGTTAAGGATAAATTATTTTCCAGCTCAGAACAACGGAACAGGATAAAAAAGGTTTTCGCAATTTTTATAGAACTTGCTCAAAACATTCTGCACCACTCTGCGGAAAAAGTATCTGTAAAAGGAGCTGATAAAAAAGTTGGGACTGGAATAATTGTCGTAAGTGAAACAAGTGACTATTATACAATTACATCTGGAAATTTGGTAAAAAGAGAAAATTTATCAGATGTTGTAAAAAGATGTGATTTTATTAACTCCCTTAATGCAGTAAAACTAAAAGAATATTATAAGGAGCAAAGAAGCCTTCCCTTTAAAAAGGGCGCTTCTGGACCAGGTTTAGGATTAATTGATATAGCAAGAAAATCAAAAAGCCCACTTGAATATGATTCTAATTCTGTTGATAATTCATATTCATTTTTAATACTATCAGTACAAGTTAGGAAGGTTAGCTAAATGAAAAATCTATATATCCCAAAAACAAAATATACACTTGAGGTCAATTTTGATGTAAAAAAGAGAATATTTGAAATGACTGGAGCCTCTTATCCTGAAAATGCAATGGAATTCTTTCAACCTATCTTTGACTATATTCAATCATATATTACTAAAATTCGTAAACCAATAAATCTCAATCTGAAAATAAATTACTTAAATACAAGCTCCACAAAATGTCTTATTGATATTCTGGAAATGTTAGAACAGCATAACAATGACTTTGGTAATGTTACGATAAATTGGTATTATGATAAAGATGATGAAGATATACAAGAAATGGGTGAAGATCTGTTAGAAGATTTTGATTTACCAATCAATTTAATATCATATTAGAATTCTATGATTGAAAACAATAAAAAGAATGATTATCAAATTTTTGAAAAAGAACTAAGTATTCTTGAAGAAGCTAAAAAGATTTTATCACTACCGGTAACTAAAGATGAGATTATAGAAAGGTATTCTTTAATAATTAATGAATATGAAAAACTGCTTAAATTGATTGTAAAAGTTACAAGAATTAGCGATAGAACTGAAAATAAACTAATTAAAGCAAATGAAAAAATAGAAAAGCAGAATAGAGAATTAGAAAAAGCAATATCTGAAATAAAAACCTTACGAGGGATTCATCCCATTTGCTCTTACTGTAAAAAAATCCGCGATAGCGACGGAAGATGGGTACAAATTGAACGCTATATTCATAAACATTCTGAAGCTGAATTTAGCCATGCTATCTGCCCGGAATGTATGGAAAGATTATATCCAAAACAATATAAGAAACTAAAAGAAGAGGGAAGAATCTAAGAATAATAAATTTTGATGTAACAGGCAAAAAATCATTGGCTTGCTTAATTACACTGGAAAATCCATTAATGTCTTTCCTCACGAATTATTTATTCATATTAAATTTTTTAAAAAATCTTGATTTTTTTACCAAGCCTTTTCAAAATATTACATATAAAATTTAGGAGACAACTATGAGTGTAAGAAGCGAAGTATTTAAATGGCTTGAAAACCATCCGGACCAGGCAATCAAAAAAGGATTTGGCTCCAACGCTGAATTAAATAAAGCTTTTCCTGACCAAAATATCAAACTACTCTCTAAATACAAAATTCAGTATAATGAAGAAAAAAAGCGAGAAATACCAAATAAGACAAAAAAACAAAAACCACCTATAGAACCAAAACCTAAACCTGAAATTAAAATTACTCCCAAAAAAGAATCTATCAAAATAAACATTACCTTTACTGATTTTCTGAAAAAAGTAATAAAAAAGAATAAAAAAAATATTTTATTATGTGCCGTCGGAATGTTATTACTGATACCGCTTTTTTTTAAATTCAAATCTATTAGAAACTCGCACAAGAAATAAAATCAATATTTTCCTAGCATCTTAGACCGTTGCAAAAATCCCCAATTTACCCACAGATAAATCTGTGGGCTTCTATCTAACGTGTAAACGGTAAGATAAACAGAATAGAAGCCCATAACTTTAGTTGTGGGTTTTAACCAACAAATACAAAAATTAACCGTTTTAACGGTTTCTTTAAGTGGACTCATATCTTTTATAAGAGAAAAATGTCTAACATCAGAATCATCATATATAAAACCAAAAAGATTGTCTGGGATAAATTAGAAAAATACTAAAATCATGAAAAACTTACTAAAAATACAAAACTTATTTTCCCGCTTTCCAGAATCTATATCTAAAGAAATCTTTGAAACTCTACTTAAAACTGAATCATTTAAATTAGAAAGGATAATTTCAACAGGTCAATCAACTACTGCTAAGAAATGGCTAAATCAGGATACAAATGAATGGGTAATTTTACTAAAAGGAAGTGCTGGATTATTGTTCAAAGAAGAAAATAAAATCCTTACAATGAAACCTGGAGATTATATTCATATTCCTGCTCATAAATTGCATAGAGTTGAATGGACAGATAAAAACGAACCCACTATTTGGTTAGCTCTCCATTATAAATAATCATATAAAGTTGTTCATAAAAGTATGAAGTAACTCACTTATCATCCATATATTGACAACAATTTTGCAAAAATTTAAATTGAAAATAGAAAATTAAAATATTTCATTCAAAGGAATAGAAATGGTTTTAACTTTATTAAATCATATGGCTGTGCTCATTCTTGTTGCATATATACTAACAAGGACCAAATTATACACTGATGTTTTGGTTAATAAAAAAATAAATTTTAAGAATAGTATTATATTGATATTAATATTTGGTGGTTTCTCAATATTTGGCACAGTAAGTGGCATTCATATCTATGATGCAATAGCGAGTATACGAGATTTAGGTCCTGCTATTGCCGGATTAATTGCCGGTCCAATTGTAGGTATTGGAGCGGGTTTAATAGGTGCAATACATCGTTATTCCTTGGGAGGCTCCACAGCACTTCCATGTTCTTTGGCAACAATCTTTGCAGGATTTGCAGGTGGTATGATTTTCATAATAAGAAAAGGAAAAGTTATAAAAATCTACGAAGCCGTCATATTCGCTGTTTGCATAGAATTGTTCCATATGATGTTAGTTCTTTTTATTTGCTCCTTTACTAAATCTTTTAATGAAGCCATATTAATAGTTCAAAAAGTAATTATTCCTATGGTTGTGGTAAACGCAGTCGGTATTGCGATTTTTGTTTTTATTGCAACAAATCTAATAAAAGAACGAAATACTGAACTCTCAAAAGAAAGAATTGAAAGCGAACTTAGAATTGCTCATGATATTCAGATGGGAATTGTTCCAAAAATTTTCCCTCCATTTCCAGATAGAAAAGAATTTGATATTCATGCAGTTATTGAACCTGCAAAAGAGGTTGGTGGAGATTTTTATGATTTCTTTTTTATTGATGAAAATCGTCTCTGCTTTAGCATCGCAGATGTCTCTGGCAAAGGTGTTCCTGCATCTCTTTTTATGGCTGTAACAAAAACACTTGTTAAAGCAAAATCCAGATTAGGAATTACTCCTGATAAAATACTATCCGAAGTAAACAACGAACTATGCGATGAAAACGACTCGTGTATGTTCGTAACAATATTTTGTGGAATTCTTAATACTCAGATTGGAGAAGTAGAGTATAGTAATGGTGGACATAATCTACCATATCTTATAAAGAATAACAACACAGTTGAACAATTAGAAAATACATCAGGAATGGCTTTAGGGGTAATATGTGACACAAAATATTTTACAAAAAAAATTAAACTCCTAAAAAGTGACAGCCTATATCTTTACACAGACGGGGTGAATGAAGCGATGGATAGTGACGGAAACCAATTTTCTTATCAAAGATTGGAAAAATTTCTTAAAAAATCAAATAACATACCTACAAAAGAGATAACTCAAAACTCCATAAATGAAATCAAGAAATTCACAAAAGGAGCTGCTCAATCAGATGATATTACTATCTTGGTTTTAAAATATTTATTATAGTTGGATAAAAAATATGAACAAAAAACTCTCAGTGACAATAAAAAATGACCTCTCTGAAATTCAAAAATTAAGTAAGTCAGTTGAAGAATTTGGAAAGATTAATAACCTGTCATCAAAAACTATTTTTGATACAAATTTATCCTTAGATGAATTATTAACAAATATTATCTCTTATGGATATGATGATAATAAGGAACATAAGATCTTTATCCAAATATGGGTAGAAGACAATGAGTTAAATATAGAAATTATTGATGATGGACAGGCATTTAATCCTTTAACAATCCCAGAACCTGACCTTGATAAATCTATTGACGAAAGACCGATTGGCGGATTAGGCTTTCATTTAGTTAAAAAATTAATGGACAGAGTTAATTATAAAAGAAAACAAAATAAGAATATATTATTATTGACAAAATTAATAGGTAGTTAAATGGATAATCCATTATAATTTTGTAGTAATTAAATCAAATTTTATAATAATGGAGGATAGAAAATGGAAATAAAACAGGAAAAAAGAAACGAAATAGTTATCATAGGATTAGTTGGCAGACTGGATGCAAATACCGCAGGTCAACTTGAGAAAAAGCTTCTACCATTAATAGATGAGGGCAAAAAACAGTTAATAATCGATTTCTCTGAATTAGACTATATTAGCAGTGCTGGATTACGTCTTCTCCTTCTTGCAGCAAAAAGATTGAAAAGTATTAAAGGTAAAATTGTACTCTGCTCAATGAAAGAATACATCAAAGAAATCTTTGAAATTGCTGGTTTCACCCCTATCTTCACAATTTGTGAAAATCAAGATGATGCAATGAAGGAGTTTGAGTAATATAATTCAAGTTTCGCAGCAGATATTATAAAAAGTTAAATATGATTTATTCAGTAATGTCCACTCCAACTAAACTTGAATAACTAATTTTATATTATATACTTTTTAAAATTAATTGCAACCTCAACTTCACCAGAAAAATATTTCTTACATTTATCAACGATAGGATAATTTTCCATTACTGGATATAGATGAGTTAGCAACAATTTTTTTACCCGAGCTTTTTCTGCAATTTGCCCTGTTGTCATAGGATTTAAATGGTATTCTCCACACTGATATTCTGGAAGGGAGCATTCCAGCACAGCAAGGTGTGCTCTCTCACATAATTCTATAACATTCTCATGATAACCAGTATCTCCAGATACTGCAAGAATTTTATCCTCATACTCAAACCTTAATCCTATGCTTTCTTTAGTATGATATGTCTTAAAAGTTCTTATTTTTAATTTCCCAATATCAAAAGAAGATTGTTCAGCTTCAGAGATTGTTATTTCGTAATTCTTGGGTTTTATTGAATCACCATACATTTTTTTCAAACCCTTATAATAATTTTTGAATCCAATTGGACCAATTATTTGTAAATCCTTTAATCTATTGCAATCAGGGTCATTACAATAAGCAAAAAGCAAAGCTGCAAAATCATTAATGTGGTCTAAATGCAAATGAGTTATACAAATAATATCTATCTTTTTGTAATCGTATCCAGTTTTTGGAATATTATGCAAGACCCCTGTGCCGCAATCAATAAGAATAAGTTTCTCATCAACCTCAAGTAACGCGCCTGAAGAATTCCTCTTTAGATTTGGAACACAGGAGCCAGAACCTATAATAGTATATTTCATTTCTGTCCTTTTTTAACTTTGGAAATTGATTGAAATCCAACATTTGAACTGAAACCAAAAAATATTTTCCTAAATAAATTGACAATATATTTATATTTTTAAAATAAATCTCAATAAAGAACGGAGGTAAAAAATGAGTCTTAATGTCCTTATTATTATCATAATTCTGGCTTTGATTATTCTTTTCAAAGCTATTAGAATTGTGCGAGAGTATGAACGCGGTGTGGTATTCCGTCTCGGAAGATTATTAAGAGCAAAAGGTCCAGGTTTGTTTCTGCTGATACCTTTCATAGACAAAATGGTGAAGGTTGAGCTTAGAACCGTTACAATGGATGTTCCACCACAAGACATAATCACAAGGGATAATGTGCCTGTTAAGGTTAATGCTGTTGTGTATTTTCGTATTATCAACCCTGAAGATGCGGTGGTAAAAATAGAAAACTATTTTCAAGCCACTTCACAGATTGCACAAACGACCCTAAGGAACATTCTGGGGAAATCCGAGCTTGATGAACTTCTCTCACAAAGAGAAAAAATTAGTCATCTGCTACAAAAAGTTATTGATGAGCAAACAGACCCCTGGGGCATCAAAGTTAGCATTGTTGAAGTTAAAGATGTAGAACTCCCTGCTACAATGCAAAGAGCAATGGCAAAACAAGCAGAGGCAGAAAGAGAGAGAAGAGCAAAGATAATTCATGCAGAAGGAGAATTCCAGGCTTCTGCAAAACTTGCACAAGCGGCAGATGTGCTGAGCAAAAACACCACCTCTATTCAGCTACGATTCTTACAAACCCTTACTGAAATTGCTTCAGAAAAGAATTCAACAATTATTTTCCCAATCCCGATAGATTTGCTGAAATCATTTATGGAAAAAGGCAACCCCCCAATTGATTTAATGAAGTCAGTTATAGAAAAAGAAGATAAAACCGAATAACAAAATCCGAAGGAATAATCTTAAAATCATAGAAATTTTTGGTAATAATTACCAAAGAGTTAGTTCGGCAAAATATCATTCCGTCAAGGCTCGCTTGCCGAGACTGATGCCGAGACTGATTGACGAAGCAAGCCGTAGCCAGAAATGAGGTGAAATTTCTCATCTTGAAGAATTTTATTTCCAAAGTAAAAAAGGAGAAATCATGGAAAAAGAGATAGGTAAAGTTATACACTTCTGGGGTCATATCTCGGTTGCTGGAATTGACCTCACAAAAGGTGAACTTAAAGTCGGTGACACAATCCATATAAAGGGGCACACAACTGACTTCACGCAGAAAGTAGATTCAATTCATATTGAAGAAAATTCTATTAAAAAAGCCAAAATTGGCGATTCTATCGGAGTTAAAGTTAAAGAGCATGTCCACCAGCATGATACTGTCTATCTTGTAACAGAGGAATAAGACAGAGAAAAACTTTAATTTATACGGTTTATTGTAAGAACTTACACAACAGAAGTGCGTCTATGCACCTGTTTTAGGTAGCATAGATGCAATATTGCGTTTATGCAATTGGTAGATGTCATGTTTAGGTAGATAAGCCAAAGGTTGCGAGGGAATTATGGATATTAAAGACCGTCCAAATCATAGGATATATATTCAAGTGCTTCGTGAAATGTCCCCTGAAAAAAGGTTGCTTAAAGCATTTGAGTTGTCTGAATTTGCCAATCAACTTTTTATTCATGGATTACATAAGAGGTTTCCGAATCTTTCAGATGAAGGGTTCAAAAAAATACTTTTGGAGCGTCTAGATAAATGTCACAACAGGAATTATTAAAGAAGGTTATTCAAGCTCTCAATCAAGCTGGAATCCAATATATGATAACAGGTTCTCTCGTTTCAAGCTTGCAAGGTTAACCCCGTTAGATATAAAATTATCCCTTGTGGTGAACCCTATTAGATGGTTATTATATAACAGAGTAAAATTATCTAACGGGGTTAACCAATGTCTACCCATGATATAGATATGGTCGTTGCTATTCAAAGCCTGAATGTTCATGAATTAGTTGAAGCTTTTCCGCCATCTAATTTTTACTTAGATAAAGACAGCATTCTTGATGCGATTAACAGACGAAGTATGTTCAATCTAATTGATTTAAAGGATGGAGATAAAGTTGACTTTTGGACATTAACCGATGAACCTTTTGACCGGTCACGTTTTTCACGTTAGGTATAGTGAAGAATTTATGGGGCTAAAAATGCAAGTTTCGAGTCCAGAGGATACAATCTTAGCCAAATTGAGATGGGCAAAGCTTTCCGGTGGAAGTGAAAAACAATTTACCGATGCCCTGCGAGTTTATGAAGTACAACATGGGAAATTAGACATGGATTATCTGGAACATTGGGTAAAAAAATTAGATGTTGAATCATTATGGAAACGGCTAACGGATGAGGCGGAAATAGCCTAATCAACGAACGGTAGCTAACAGCGTGTTTGCCTGCCTGTTGGCAGACAGGCGGTTCTCTTCGCTAATGTGTATCTTGTAATAGAGGAATAAGAAAGAGAAAAAATTTTAATTTATACGATTTATTGTAAGAATAAACGCAACAAAAGTGCGTCTATGTACCTGTTTTTGGTAGCATAGATGCAATATTGCGTTTATGCAATTGGTAGGCGAAATTTTGCTTGG
>CAYNOU010000018.1:0-42016 GCA_964398885.1 uncultured Candidatus Cloacimonadota bacterium
AATATATGAAATCTCTTCTTTGGAGAAAAATCAAGATTGGGCTGGAATTGTATTTCAGTTTATTCAAAATCCCCCAGTTCAGAGTATTATTAAATATGTAGAAATTGAGTATGGAAGAAATATCATAGTTCAGTATGGTTCATTTAGCAAGGCTACTCAATATAATGAAATTGAAGGTAGAGATGATATATTGAGATCCACTGATTTATTATATGTTGGATATTGCTATGTACATGATAATATTGGATTTGGAATTTCCGAAGGCGATCCTGTAGAATGTAATTTAGTAAGAAATAATAGTGGTGGCGGTATTCACAGAGTAAGTTCAGATATATTAAATAAC
This sequence comes from uncultured Candidatus Cloacimonadota bacterium, assembly GCA_964398885.1. Lineage (GTDB taxonomy): Bacteria > Cloacimonadota > Cloacimonadia > JGIOTU-2 > JGIOTU-2 > JAGMCF01. The sequence continues at coordinate 344 of CAYNOU010000018.1, forward strand.
ATTGTAGAGGACAATTTCGGACCGGGCATTTATAATGAAGGTGGATGTAATTCTTTTATTACCGGAAACATTGTAAGAGGAAACTCAAATAATGGCATAATACAAAGTGATGGAGTTGGTAATCTAATAACAATAAATTATAATATCATATACAATAACTCTGGTTTTGGTATAAAGTATCTTTGTAATTATGATAGCTATAATAACCAAGTTTTTAATAATACTTTAATGAACAATCAAGTAGGAATTATTTTCCAAACGGCACCTCTTATACCATGGGGATATACATCTCCTATAATATATCATAACAATTTGATTAGAAACAAACCGTATGAAGCCCGTGCGCAAGGTAGTAATCCTAATCGCGATTTCAATGCCCAAAATAATTACTGGGGCACTACTAATACTGACTCTATTGATGCCTGGATTTGGGATTATTACGATGATTTTGATCTCTCTAAAGTTTTGTATCAACCCTTTGAAACCGAACCAATTGTAGATGCTCCGGGTTTTCTCTATCAGGTAGAATTCAATCCTCCTCCACCAATTGGATGTGAAGTGGATACATTTAATCTAATTTTCAGCAAACCAATGGACATAAGCATTCAACCCTATGTTACTTTTGGTGTTTGTGATCCATGGACACAGAATATCATAGTAGGAGATTGGTCTGATAGTACCCACTGGCAGGGTACTTATGAATTTAATATAATGACAGGGGATGGTATAAATAATCTCAGAGTAACTTCAGCAAAGGATTGTGAAGGAATGGAAATTCCAAAGGATACAAATTTTTCTTTTGTGGTTGATGCTACCGGAGCTGCTTCCGGTGGTTTTATTGCCCAGGCAGGTATTGAAAAAGTAGATTTGGGATGGCACAGTCCTGATTTAGTGGATTTAATGGGCTACAATATGTATAGATATCACGAAATTTCAAGGTCTGATTTTTCCGATCCTATCCTTATAAATACTTCAATGATAACAGATACAACCTACTGCGATATTTCTGTGACTCCCAACATTACTTATTATTATATGTACACATGTATAAGCACAGATTTAATTGAAAGTGATTATTCTGATCCTGCAATTGCAACTCCGTTTAACGCTGCCTATGCAAACATCAAAGTTTTCCTTGAAGGTCCTTATAATGCAACAAGTGATACAATGGAGTGTTCTTTAACACTTCCAACAACATCACCTTACGATAGTGAAGATATTGGTTCATTGCCTACAGTTACAGGTCACAGTCTTGTAGATTGGATTCAAGTAAAACTAAGAACCACTGCAATCGGTTCAACAGTAGATTCTTGCAATGCATTCTTATTAGAAGACGGTTCAGTTGTAGATGTAAATGGTAACAGCAGTTTTCCATTTTATAATACATCTGGAAATGAGTATTATATTGTTATTCATCATAGAAATCATCTAAATATAATGAGTGCTGTAAAGCATACTTTTGGTAGTTCTCAGGGAGAAGCAACAAATATTGATTTAACAATTTCAGGTTCAATATATGGAGATGGCTATCAGGAATTAGAAACAGGAATAATCGGAATGTATACAGGAGATATCAACAATGACGGAGAGGTAACCACATCAGATTATACTAACTGGTATAATGCATATATAACAGGTTCATCAGGTTATCAAACAACAGATTTGAATATGGATGGAGAAGTAATTACATCCGATTATACAAAATGGTATAATAATTTTATCGTAGGAGCAAGTTCATCAATTCCCAACCAAATAGGAAAATCTTCTTGTGGCTCTAAAAAGATTATTTTAAGAAAAATTGAAGAAAATATTAGTAAAGATGGTTCTGTAAAGTGAAAAAAATTCTGAAAGGAATACCTCATTCCCTAACCCTTTCTCCTAAAAGGAGAAAAGGAACTGTCAACTTGTGTTTCCTCTCCTTTTAGGAGAGGATTAAGGTGAGGTTAAAAAAGGCTCTATTTTGCAGAACTCATCTAAAAAAATTCCTTAGGAGGAAACATGAAAAACAAGTTAAAAATTAGCAAAAGGTTGGTCATTTTACTTATTATCAGCTTAATAATGCCGGTAACAATATTAGCTGATACAGTTGCCTTTAAAACTGTTGTAAGCAAAAATGATATGTCAGCAGGTGGTGATTTCTGGTTGGATGTGCAAATGCAAATAACTGCTGGCACAAGCCCGAGAACACTCAATTCTCTAACAGCCGATGTGTATTTTGGAAATGAGATAAGTTATGCGAGTGCTGATAACTGGGCTTATAGTTTTCTTGATGGATATTCAAGAATTGCAAATGATTTAACAACCTATATTCGTGTAGGAACAACCGGTAATAATGTAAATGCAAATGGTGATGGAACTCCGGCAGGTTGGAATGTAACAACTTCCTGGCAAACTGTTGTAACTCTAAAGTTCACAATTGCCACAGCAACATCAGTAAATATTTCAATTAGTGATGCAACCGATGCTGCAGCTTATTTCAATAATCTTCACAATAACCCTCAAAGTGGAGTAACAGACTGGACAGTCACTAATGAAGATACTGGTGAAGTTACGCTACCGGTAGAGTTGACAGCATTTTCTGCAGTTTATATAATTAATGAATTTGTCAAAGTGGAATGGTCCACTGCAAGTGAAACTGATGTACAAGGTTTTAATATCTATCGTTCAGAATTAAACAACTTTAATTCTGTTGGAAATCATATTAATTCATCACTTATTTCAGGAGCAGGCACAACTACAGAACCGCAACATTATTCTTTTATTGATGAAGTTGCAGATCCTTATTTACAATATTATTATTGGTTAGAATCAGTTGATTTTGGTGGAATTTCTGAATATTATGGGCCCGCTAAATATGTTCCCGGAGATAGCGATGGAGACCAGGAAGTCGATTTGTATTCATCAACAATTCTATATAATAATTATCCAAATCCTGCTATTCACACAACAACTATCAAATATCAGTTGAAAGGTAGTATTCTTAATCAAAATGCAATAATTTCAATTTATAATATTAAGGGAGAATTAGTAAAAGCAATTGAAGGGACAAAAGGTAAAGCAGAATTTGATGTATCCAACTTCCCAAATGGAATCTATTTTTATCAACTTAAAACAAGTAATTATAACGAAGTAAAGAAGATGATTATTATTAGATAAAATCACCCAGACCTTCAAGGTTTTCAAAACCTTGAAGGTCTTTTTGTAAAGAAGCAGTCTTTTCCCGGGCAGCCATGGACCAATCCATGACTGATATGGAACCCGATTCGGGTTTTCTGCTAATTTATTTTCTAATAGAATTATTTAGATAAAACAAAAAACCGAATCGGGCTTCTACTACAACCTCAAACCCCTCAATACCTTCAAATTTTCCACATCCATATTTATATCATCATCTTTTTTTGGAGTTTCAAGAACCATTGGAATATCGGAAAATCGATTATCATTCAGTAAATATCTGAAAGCTTCCAATCCAATCTCACCCTTTCCAATGTGCTGATGCCTGTCTTTTCTTGAGCCCAATGGTTTTTTTGAATCATTTAAATGAAAGACTTTTATTTTTTCTAAACCGATTATTTTGTCAAAATCATTGATAGTTTTTTCATAAGCTGATTTAGTTGAAATATCATAACCAGCTGCAAAAATATGGCAAGTATCCATACAAACTCCAAATTTCTCTTTTCTTTCAACTTTATTTAAGATATATTCAAGTTGTTCAAATTTATATCCCAGGTTTGTCCCTTGACCAGCAGTAGTTTCTAATAGAATTTTAACTTTACTGTCTGGATTTTTATTTAAAATATAATTGAAGTTTTCAATAATTTTGTGCAAACCCCATTCTTCACCTTTTCCGAGATGAGAACCCGGATGCATCACAAGATAGGGGAGATTAAGCTGCTCGCATCTTTTGATTTCGTCAATAAAGGCATCTATTGACTTCTTTTCTGTTTCAGAGTTTGGACTGCAGAGGTTTATCAAATATGCATCGTGAGCAAAAATTGCAAAAGGTTTGTATTCTTCTTGAAGTCTATAAAATTTTTTAATTTCATTTTTGCTATATGGTTTTGAAAACCAGCGATTATTGCTCTTTGTGAAGATTTGAATGGAATTGGCAGTTATGTTTTTTGCTCTTTCAAAAAGATTGAAAATACCACCTGCAATAGAAATATGTGCACCTAAATTCATTCTTTCTCCAATAATTTTTAGCCACAAAATCACACAAAAAGATAAGAATTATATTTCGTGTCCCCGATTGAATCGGGGATCGTGTGATTTCGTGGCTTATTCTTTTGTCAGATTACGGATGCAGTTCCTACAATCATAATAATTGCAAAATTGATAATATAGTTGCAGCATCCCTTGTTGAATATGTAAATTTATTGCTCTATAATTTTTAATCTTACTCTGTAATCTGGTATACACAAATTTTGTAATATAATTTTCTGAGAGTTTAGGTAAGGATAAATAAATCTTGTCTATTGTATCTTTCATTTCATTATAATTAAGAGTTTCAGCATAGATATGGGAAACTGGTAGCACAATGTTTGCAAAAATATCATCACATCTTGACTTTCCAAGACCGTATTTAAAGTGCTCTTGATTATTATTGATTAATTCATAGAATTTGTTTTGCATGCTCCTTGACTTAATCTCAGTATCTTTCTTAATACTAAAGATTGAAATGATTTTATTTATCAGATTTACATCCAAAGAGGAAAAAAGAAACGGAGAAATTTGCCACATTCTGTACAATGGATGGTTTTGAGGCCTGATTCTGAAAAAATTCCATTCATTTTTGTTCATCAGATTACCATTAATTTGTTGATAAACCAATTCTTTTAAAGATACAAAGCTATTTAAAATTTTTTTATTCAAGAAGTTGAAATTGTAATCTTCAATGTTTATGCCACCTACAATTGCAAGGATACAAAACAAATCTACTGGATTTTTGCATATTTTAGAAAATCCTTGCAACTTTTGATAACTTAATGTTTTTGCGAGTTTTAGAAAAGGAATTTTATTTTTTGCATATCCAAGAGCCTCAAGAATTCCTTCATATAATATTTGATTAAAGTCAGAGTTATATAATTCAGCAGCGAACCGTTTACATTTTCTTTCAAATCGTTTTCTACCTAAATTTAGAAGGATATTTAAGATTTCTTTATTTGAAAGTCCTGATTCAGCTAATAAACATTTGATACTGCCTTTTTGTAGTTTATCAAATGGTTTCTCACCATATTTCTTCCAGAGTTTTTCTATACTTTCATCAAGATTATTTTCTAAAGTCAGAATAGGAATTTTATTACCGGATTCTGAAATAGTAAATAAAGTGTTCGGAGTTTTTTCAAACACAACATGAAGAATTACATTGTTATAATTAGGGTCTTCATGATGATTATGATTATGCCAGTCATATTCATATCTATGAATTTCAACATCGCCCTGAAATTTTTCATAATCTAAAAGAATTATGGCATTATGAAAATCTGGACCTGCATCTGTATTCCATTTTCCCTGATATAATATTTTTAATTCTTTACCATCACAGGTATGTAATTCCTTTTTTAGATGCTGTTCATCCCATATATGATAGAGAAAGTTTTCTGCTATTTTATCTTTCATATGTAAATCCTTTCGCCACAAAGGCACAAAGACACAGAGAAAATAAATATAAACTCTCATTCCCAAGCCCTCCCCAATTGAATTGGGGATTGGAAATGCTTACAATTTATTTCATTAAATAGATTTTCAATGTTTTATTATTTAAAACATCATCATTTTCCATAAGATAAATGTCAATATATTTAAATTATAATAGTATATTTTTTGTCAATTTTTTATTAAAAAAATAAAAAATCTTGACACAAAAAATTAACAGGGTTAGTAATATGCAAGCAAATTGTTAATTATGGGATTAAGATTTGTAATTTATAAAATCAGGAGGATAAGATGACTAAAGCTGATTTAGTTAGAGCAATTTCCCAGGAAACCGGGATAATTCTAAGTGATACTAAAATGATTGTAGATGCGCTTTTGAGTAATGTTAACAAAAGTATGGTTAGAGGAGAGCATATTGAAATAAGAGGATTTGGAACTTTTAAGAACAAGAAAAGGAAAGCACGTACTGCACGAAATCCAAATACAGGAGAAATCGTTAGACTTCCCGAAAGAATTGTTCCTACATTTAAATTTTCAAAGTTCTTTATTACCGATATAATGAATAACAATTAATGGAGATTTGATGCCTTGCGGAAAAAAGAGGAAGAGAAAGAAAATCAATAAGCATAAGAGAAAAAAGATACTTCGTAAGAATCGTCACAAGAAAAAGCAGAGATAACTTTCATATTTGTATTCTAAGTTTATATAATTCTATAAATAAAATTGAAATCTGGATATATTATATAGATAAAATTATAAATATCAAATGTAATTTTATTTTGGATACTTTAACCCCAGATAAAGAGAGATCTAATGTTAAAAGAAAATATTCTAAATATTTTAGCGAAGTTATGTGCAATTGTTGCTGGTTTATTGATATTAATTGGTATTATTGATAAACTATTCTTTCCACACAGTAATATTATACTCCAGCATGAAAATTACTTTATAGCAGCAAATCCGTTCATTCTTTTTGCAATCTTGCTTTATATTGCTGATCTATCGCGAAGAAAGAAATAACTTATTAGGGGAAGAATTTTTTCATCGTTAAATCGATTGGATATTATACTTTGAATTTATTCTGGTCGGGATGGCCGGATTTGAACCGGCGACCTCTTCGTCCCGAACGAAGCGCGCTACCGAGCTGCGCTACATCCCGATTACTAAATAAAAATTATATTAACTTCTTAATGTCAAGAAAATTACTAATCTGATTATCATTATTTTTCAGTATAAGTATTATAAATAAACTTTATAAAATTTGACATATAAGTAAAAAAAATAATATTTATTAAAAATTATAATAAGGATTTTATAAGTAAAATGGACTTAATAATTAGAGGAAAGAAAGTAAAATCAGGTGATGTTTTACCAGTTATTCCAATGCGTAACTTAGTTATATTTCCTAGAATGATTGTACCTTTAGTTATAGGACGAAATAAATCAATTAAAGCAACTGAAAAAGCGTTTGAATCTGATAAATTGTTTTTTTGCATTACGCAAAGATCTCCAGAAACACAAGACCCTCAAAGAAATGATTTATATAAAATAGGTGTAATTTGCCAGATTATTCAGATATTAAAAATGCCTGACACAACTATTAGAGTATTGGTTGAAGGAGTAAAACGTGCCAGGATTGTTAAATATAATAATCAGAAGGACTTAATTACTTCAAAGTTGGCAATAGTAGAAAGTACATATATCCCGGAAAGTCCTGAACATAGTGCACTTGTCAAGACCTTAGAAACTGAATTTAAGGACTATGCTAAACTGAGCAGAAATTTTCCAGAGGATGTTTTGATAACTCTTGAAAATCTTGATGACCTGGATGATAAAGTAGATTTCATCGCTACAAATATTGAGTTAAATATTGATAAAAAACAACAATTATTGGAATTACCTCTTTTACGAAGAATTTTCTATCTTATTGAAATGCTTTCTAAAGAGGTAGAAATCTTAAAAATTCGTAAAAAAATTGCCGGAGAAGTTAGAAGCAAATTAACTAAAACCCAAAAAGAGTATTTCCTGAATCAAGAACTAAAGGTAATCCAGAAAGAATTAGGTCTTACTGAAGGTGAGAATGTTGAAATCAAAGAGATAGAAAAAAAGATAAAAAAATTGCAACTTACAGAAGAAGCCAGGAAGAAAGTCGGTTATGAATTAAGCAAACTGAAACGAACAAATAGAATGTCACCTGAATATACAGTTTCATTAAATTATTTAAATTGGATTGTTGACCTTCCTTGGGGAGATACCGCTAAATCAAAAGAGTTTAATTTAAAAAAAGCTGAAAGAATATTGAATGAGGACCATTATGGGCTGAAAAAGATTAAGGAACGAATCATAGAATATATTGCTGTACTAAAGATGGTTGATAAAGTTAAAGGACAAATTCTTTGTTTTGTCGGACCTCCTGGCGTAGGTAAGACTTCTTTAGGACAATCTATTGCAAGGGCTTTGGAGAGAAAATTTTCACGAATGTCTTTAGGTGGAGTTCGGGATGAAGCAGAAATCAGAGGGCATCGTAAAACATATATTGGTGCAATGCCTGGAATAATAATTCAAGCTATGAAAAGGGTTGGAACAAAAAATCCGGTAATTATGCTTGATGAGGTTGATAAGATGAGTATGGATTTTAGAGGAGACCCATCCGCTGCATTATTAGAAGTATTGGATCCGGAACAAAATTTTGAATTTCACGACCATTATCTTGAGATAGGTTATGATTTGTCACAGGTGCTTTTTATTACGACTGCTAATGACCTTTATTCAATTCCAGTTCCTTTAAGGGATAGAATGGAAGTAATGACTCTGCCAGGTTATACTGAATTTGAGAAACAAAAAATTGCTCAAGGCTTTCTAATGCCCAAACAGTTTAGAAATCACGGGCTTGACAAGGATATTAAAGTAGAATTTTCTGAGAATGCTATCCTGTCTATAATAGGAAATTATACAAGAGAAGCAGGAGTAAGGGAATTAGAGAGAAATATCGCTTCTATTTTACGAAAAATTGTAAGAAGTTATTTAAATGATAAATCTATAAAGAAATTCAAAGTTAACAACAAAAACTTGTCAAAATATCTTGGGGTAGAAAAATTTTCTTATGCAGAGATTAATAAAGAGAATAAAATTGGAGTTGCTAATGGACTGGCATGGACACCAGTTGGAGGCGTTCCTTTACAAATAGAAGTTGCACTCCTTGAAGGAAAAGGAAATCTTATACTTACTGGCAAATTGGGTGATGTTATGAAGGAATCTGCAAATGCAGCATTAAGTTATGCCCGAGCACACTACTCAGAATTTGAGATAGAAAAGAATTTTTACAAAAATAAAGATATACATATTCATATACCCGAAGGTGCTATTCCAAAAGATGGACCATCTGCGGGAATTACTATGGCTACTGCAATTATTTCTGCACTTTCAGAGAAAAAAGTAAGAGCTGATTATGCAATGACAGGTGAGATTACTTTGACGGGAGATGTATTACCGATAGGTGGGTTAGAAGAAAAACTCGTGGCAGCACAACGCTCTAAAATTAAAAGCGTTATCATTCCAAAGAAAAATTATAAAGAATTAGTTGAAATCCCAAAACAAATTAAGAAAGGTTTAAATATTATTCCAGTTGAAAATATGCAAAATGTGCTCTCATTGGTGCTTGAATAACTAATTACTCCCGACCTGCCGGGACTAATTTTCACCCTTCGCAGTCCCGATTATATCGGGACGGAGAACGGGTCTAATGACTCACCATCTGACGGATTATTTGATATTAGAAATTAGTCTCCGAAAAAATCGTAGATAGAAGTTAAATTAATCTTATTTGAATTTTGAAGGAAATGTTATTATTAGCCAACTCTCATTTATTCTGCAGATTTCACTCCTTCAAAACTTTAGCTAATAAAGGTTTATATGCAAATTGATATAGTTTCAGAAAAGATTTTGGACGATGATGCAACTGAATTAATTGTCCAAACTAATTCTGCTGATTTACAATTCATAGGTTTTATTTTAGAATCATTTGAAGGATACTGTAATTATACTACGATTGATAAAAAAAGAATGCTTCTGAGAATTATAATTCCCAAAAATTTTAAGCAGGATGTTGAAGAAATTATTAATTATTTAAAAGATTATGTTTATGAGTAACTATAATTTACAAATGCATATGCATATAGAAGAATTGACTGAAAAGCTTTTACAGGGAGATTTTTATGCTGCTGCTAAATTGATTACATTTCTTGAAAATAATAATCATTCTGAGCAAATAATAAAATCTATCTATCCTTATAGAAAGAAAAGCTATTTATTAGGTATAACTGGTGCACCAGGTGTTGGCAAAAGCACTATTACTGATAAATTAATTGATAGATTTCGTAGTCAGAATAAAACAGTTGGAGTAATAGCAATTGACCCAACCAGCCCATTTTCCGGCGGAGCAATCTTAGGAGATAGAATCCGCTTGCAACGACATTCAACTGACAATGGAATTTTTATCAGAAGTATGGGTACACGAGGCCATCTTGGTGGTCTGGCTCCAACTACCAATAATGCTATTACTGTTTTGTCTGTGTTAGGATGTGATTATATTGTGATTGAAACTGTTGGTGTCGGACAATCAGAAGTAGAAATAGTGAAATATGCTGATACAGTCGTGCTTGTGCTTACGCCAGGCTCCGGAGATAGTATTCAAATTATGAAAGCTGGCATAATGGAAATTGGCGATATATTTGTTGTTAATAAATGCGACAGACAAGGTTGTAAAAAGATTGTAACTAATTTAGAAATATTACAGCAATTTTCAGAAAAAAAAACGAATTATATCCCTCCAATAGTTGAAACAATTGCTAAAGACAATAAAGGAATTGATGAACTTTATTGCACTATTGAAAATCATAAAAAATTTTTATATGATAATCATATACACACTCGTAAACAAAAGGAAAGGATTGAAAACGAAATTATTTCAATAATTCAAGAAATCCTGTTATCTAACACAAAAGAAAAATTGCAATCTAACAATGAATTGTTAAAAATGGTTGAATCAGTCTATAAAAAGAATACAGACCCTTACTCAATTGCAAACGAAATAATAAACAGTCCCAATTCACCCTTCGTCCCGATTTCATCGGGACTACGGAGAACGGGTATATCGGGATAAATAAAAGAAATTAATTAGTGTCCATCCGTAAACTCGACTTTCGAGTCGTAAGGAGCTTGCGACGACGACTCGAGGCAGCTTTAATATACCCTTTACCTCGACTCGTCGTTCCTTACGAGTAGAAAAAACCTACTTTACGGACAGACACTAATTATCATAGGCACTCTATAACATAGAGCGGTAAACCGCAAAGAACAAGAATAAAGATTATCAGCCTGAGGCTGATCCGCCTATGGCGGAAAGGGAAAAGATTAGATAGAAACCGGGAGATAGAAAAGATGGCTACCGATTTGAAATTAAGATAATATTTTCAGTGATTCGCGGTGTTCTCGGCCTGCCTGGCGTAGCCTTGGCAAAGACAGGTAGTTAATTTTCTTAGAAGTATGAAAAAGGAACAAATTTAAAGATTAAAGGTTTTTATGAAAATTAACATTTTTGAAGATTCAAGATGGGAAAATTTTTTACCTTTGACTTATACACGTGCAGTTTTTGACCTTAGATGTGGTATTTTAAAACTACGACAGAAAATTGCTTACTATTATCCTGAGAATGATTATCATCTTATTGTAAGAAAGGATTTAGAGGAACTTTACAGAAATAGATTTCCAGCGCGACCTATAAATCAATTAGCTAAAAATTCCAATCTCTTCATAAATGGAAGCTTGCTTATTAATGATGAAATTGCAAGAAAGATAAATTCATTATCTGATAATACTGGATTATTTTTTGAACAAACTTGTATTGCTTTTAAAAAAAACATCAATGCTGATATATCAATTTCATCAGAGGATATACATAAGTTAATGAAAGATATATCACGAAAGCAATTAAATATCAAGCCTATAAATTACATCTGGGAACTCGTTGATAAGAATTCTAACGCGATTACGAAAGATTTTCAAATTGCCACTAAAAATAAGATGAACTATATTGATAAGAACGAAAACATTCATTTGATTAATAATGAGAAGATATTCATTTGTAAAGATGTAACCATTGCACCAAATGTTGTTTTGGATGCAAGTGCAGGACCAATTTTTTTGGATGATAATAGTATAATTATGGCGAATGCAGTTATATTTGGTCCAGCTTACATTGGTAAAAATAGTATAATTAAAGTTGGAGCAAAAATTTATCATGGAGTATCTGTTGGTAAGGTATGTAAAGTAGGTGGAGAAGTTGAAGAGACAATATTTCAAGGATATTCAAATAAACAACACGATGGATTTCTCGGGCATTCCTATGTTGGGGAATGGGTAAATTTGGGTGCAGATACAAATAACAGTGACTTAAAAAATAATTATAAAAAAGTAAAAGCATATTTTTATCCAGAAAGAAGATATATCAATACAGGAATGCAATTTTTTGGAATGATAATTGGCGACCATTCAAAAAGTGGTATAAACACGATGTTTAATACTGGCTGCGTAGTCGGAATTGGTTGTAACTTATATTCTGCTGATTTGTTTAGTGAATTTATACCCTCTTTTAGTTGGGGAACTGCAACGAATTTAAAAGATTATAGAATTAACAAAATATTTGAAACAATCAGTCTCGTTAAAAAAAGAAGAGGGCTTAAGTTAGAGAAATTTGAAGAAAAAATCTTGAAAAAATGCTTTGATGATTCTAAAAGATTGAGAGATATTTTTAATAGAAAGAGAAATGGACAAATTAGTTGAAATACGATTTAAATATGACAGAAAAGAATTTTTTGCTAATTCAAGAAATATAAAACTCCATACAGAGCAATATGTAATTGTTGAAGCTGAAAAAGGAGCTGATATAGGCAGAGTCGCAATGTTTTCTGTTAAGCCTGAAGATGTTTACATAAAGAAGGAGGATATAAAAAAAATTATCCGCTCAGCCAATAATGATGACCTGAAAAGACTTGCTCGCGTTCGTAAAAAGGAAAAAGATGCCCAAAAAAAATTTTTAGAGGCATTAAAAAATCAGCCATTTAATATGGACCTGGTTGATGTGGAATATCAGTTTGATGGTAATAAACTAACATTTTATTTTATGGCGGAAACGCGTGTTGATTTTCGTAATTTTCTTAAAGACTTGGCACAAATTTTTCGGACACGGATTGAGTTAAGACAGATTAACGAAAGGCAGGAAATCAAAAGACTCGGAGGATTCGGCCCTTGCGGAAGAGAACTTTGCTGTAAGAATCTCAATTTGAATTTTGATAGAGCTACAATCCAAATGACTAAGCACCAAAATGTAACTGCTACAACTTCCAAAATTGTTGGCCCTTGCGGAAAACTATTGTGTTGTCTTGCTTATGAAGAAGATTTTTATTTGGAAAAAGCTAAGGAGTTTCCATCTCTAAATGATGAAATTATATATAAGAGAAAAAGAATGAAAGTAACCAAAAACAATTACTTGACCTCTACCGTTGAATTAAAAGATGAAGACCAATTTGGAATTACAATATCTCTGGATGAATATAAATCATTAAAAAAACAGGTAAGAATCTAAATAGTGGAAGAAAATTTCTCCATCAAAAATAAGAAGAAAGATATGATAGATGTGAAAAAATTAGCCAAAATGATTGACCATACTGAGCTAAAATCCAACTCAGGCGAGAAGAAAATTCTCAATCTTTGTAATGAAGCAAAAATGTTTGGCTTTTATTCAGTATGCATAAATACATCATTTACTAAATTTGCCTATGAACAGTTAAAGGGAAGCGGCGTTTTAGTTTGTAATGTAGTCGGTTTTCCCCTTGGTGCAAATACGAGTTACACAAAAGCGTGCGAGGCAAAAAAAGCAGCTCAAGAAGGCGCTGAAGAGATTGATATGGTTATAAATGTTGGTGCACTTAGAGATAAAAGATATGATTTTGTAATAGATGATATAAGGCAAGTTGTGGAAGCAAGTTATCCAGCTCTTGTTAAAGTAATACTTGAGACAGGTTATCTTACTGATGATGAAATTGTCAAAGGTTGTGAACTTGCTGTTAAAGCAGGAGCAAAGTTTGTTAAGACTTCAACTGGTTTCGGCGCATTCGGAGCTTTTCCTGCACATGTTGAACTTATGAGAAAAACAGTGGGACCTGAAATTGGAGTAAAAGCTGCCGGCGGTATAAAAAATTTCAAAGATGCTTGGAGATTGATTAAAGCAGGTGCAACAAGATTAGGCACCAGTGCAAGTGTTGCTATATTGGAAGGGGCATCACTTTATAAATTTGCACCAGAAGCATGGCTTGAGCCTGAAATTCCATGTCACATTTGTCCTTCTCGGTATGCAAAATTAGAAAAAATGCCCAAAGCTGTCTATTCATACTATAAAAAGAAATGTTTAACCTGTCCTTACAACGAAAAATATAATAAGTTTTACGAATAGAAAAGGAGGTCTTTCATGAATGGATGGATGGGTAAAATTATAAAAGTTGATCTTATTACAGGCAAACAAGAAATAATTGCAGTTGATGAATCGCTAAGGAGAAAATATCTTGGAGGTAGAGGACTGGGGGTCAAGCTTTATACAAAGATATGTTCACCTTTCACAGACCCATTTTCCTCTGAAAATGCTTTGATTTTTCTAACAGGTCCCTTGACAGGTACTGTTCTTACATCTGGCCGCTATCAGGTGATTTCACGGTCTCCTCTTACTACTACAATTTGTGATTCAAGCTCTGGAGGGAATTTCGGCGCACTGCTGAAAGGAACAGGTATTGATGGAATAATAATTCAGGGAAAATCCGCTAAGCCTGTTTATCTCTATATTACTGAAGCAGGAGTTGAAATAAGAAATGCTGAACATCTTTGGGGAAAAGATACCCATGAGACCAGATATATGATTATGAATGAGACCTCCACAAAAGCATCTATTGCATGTATTGGCCCTGCAGGAGAAAATAAGGTTCTGTTTGCATCAATAATGAATGATAGAGATAGAGCCTTTGGTAGAGGCGGTTTTGGGGCTATTATGGGTTCCAAAAACCTCAAAGCAATTGCTACTTACGGCACTAAAACCATTTCTGTTAGATATCCGAATAAACTGAAAGACCTTCTTTTCCGCATTGATAGACTTGTTGATAAAAATCCTGTAACAGGGAAAGCAATAAAAGTTTTGGGTACATCTGTTCTTGTTAATGTGATAAATGCGCATGGTATGTTTCCAACCAGAAATTTTAAGTATGGAGTTTTCAATGATGCCGAAGGTATAAGTGGCGAGAAAATTGCTGAATCGATTGTTCAGAAAAAAAGTGCATGCTATAAATGTCCAATTGCCTGCGGAAGGTCAACTAAGACTGCAAATAGACAAGGTGAAGGACCGGAATATGAAACTGTATGGGCTTTTGGTGCACAATTAGGTATTAATGATTTAAAAGCGATTACCGAGGCAAATTACACTTGTAATGAGCTTGGACTTGATACAATTTCAACAGGAAATACTATTGGATGTGCAATGGAATTATCTGAAGTTGGGGCATTCCCTTATAATTTAAAATGGGGAGATGCAAAGAAAATTGTAGGGATTGTTGAGGATATTGCATATAAGCGAGGTATTGGTGTAGAACTTGCATTAGGTTCTAAACGACTTTCCGAGAAATATGGTAGACAGGAACTCTCAATGCAAGTAAAAGGTATGGAGCTTCCTGCTTATGACCCTCGTGGAGCACAAGGTCAAGCACTCGCGTTTGCAACATCTAATCGGGGCGGTTGTCATATGCGTGCATATATGATTGCACCTGAAATTTTAGGCCAGCCCGTATTTCTGGATAGATTTTCTACTAAAGGGAAGCCAGAAATAGTTGTTCTTCTTCAGGATTTTTCTGCATTTGTTGATTCTATGATATTGTGCAGATTTCTACAATTTCCATTAGGAGTATCTACATTTACTGAAATATTGAATTGTGTTACAGGGATGGAACTTACTGATGAAGAAGTATTAAAAATAGGTAAAAGAATCTATACTCTTGAGAGAGATTTTAATGCAAAAGCCGGATTTACACGAGAAGACGATATGCTTCCTTCCCGATTTCTTACAGAAAAGTTTAGTGAGGGACCTTCACGAAACAGAGTTGTAAAACTTGATGAGATGCTTGATAAATATTATTTTATCCGAGGATGGGATTCAAATGGAATTCCAACCCAGAAAACAATTGAGGAACTTGATATATAACCATTAGTTCCATTCACACTTGATTTTTTATTTATTATCATTAACCAACTTTGTGTCTTAGAGTCTTTGTGGCAAATATTAAAAAAGGAGAGTAATTGCAAGTAAAACTCGCTGGCTTCAACATAGATTTTGACCAGATTAAGGATTTTTCTAATTGCTTAACAAAATCAAATAATCTGAAAGCAATAAAGGATAAATTTGAAAAAATTCAGTTTACTCCAGAAACTATTTCTGCAGCCTATGCACGAATAAGCAGGTCTCAAAAATCAGTTGATGAATTACGCAGGCAATCTGTAGAAGATGTTGAAAAAGCAAGAAAATCAAATCAAAAAATTGTATTTGATATGGGGCATAGTTCCATTGCAGAACATGCTGTTTTTAATTTTGATATTATTGGTATTTCGCGATATTTAACTGAATTTGTCCAACGAACACGATTGGCTTCTTTTACCGAGAAATCACAAAGATATGTTACACTTCACGGTGATTATGTTTTGCCGTCAGAAATTAAAAACGATACTAAAATCATAAAAAAATTCTACGAGATAATTGAAAAACAAAACAAAGCTTATTTTGATTTATACAATGACTTAAAAGAATATTATCAACAATTGAATCACTCAACCGATTCAACCATTTCAACTAATTCAACCAAATTAAAGGCTAAAGAAGATGCTCGCTATGTGCTTTCTCTCGCAACTCAAACCCAGATGGGAATGACCATTAATGCAAGAAGTGTTGAAAGATTATTGAAAAGATTGTATGCAATTCCTTTTAAGGAAGCAGATGAGCTTGCTGATAAAGTTTATAACGAAGTGAAATCTATTGCTCCATCATTGATTAAATATGTTAATCCTTCAGAATATGATAGAAATAGGTACAGAGTTAATTCACGGTATGAGGTCCGCAAGCTTGCAAGTGGGTTTCAAAATAAATTATTAAATTATACCGAAGATTGTGACGATAAAATATTGGCAACACTTTTATTCAGGGAAACAGGGAATCTATGGGAAGCTTTATTTAAAAAAGTTATGCAAATGACATTTCAAGAAAAGAAAGATATTATTCTTGAATCTGTTAAAAATATTGCAAGTTATGATTCCTTGCCTCGTGAGTTTGAATTAGCAGATTTTACATTTCAATTTAATATCAGTGCATCCTGCTTTGCACAACTAAAGCGACACAGAATGTCATCAATTATTTCCTCTGACTATCATCCTGAATATGGTTATACAATTCCAGGAAGTATTATAAAGATTGGTAAAAAAGATGAATTTGAAAAGATTATTAAAGAGACCGAAAGATTTTATTTCAAACTATCAAAAGAGTATCCGAATATTAAAAATTACATTCTTACAAATGCTCATCACCGATTAGTAATATTCAAATTGAATTTGCGTGAGTTATGTAATTTTGCTCGTTTGCGTGAGGACAGTAATGCTCAATGGGAGATAAGGGAATTGGCTCACGAAATAGTTACCAAATGCCAAAAAGTTGCTCCTCTCACAACTATGCTGATTTGCGGGAAAGATGCGTTTGAGAAAGTATACAGGAATGTTTATATTAAAAATGAAAAGTGAAAAGTTAAAATTTTATAAAATATTTAACAAAAAAATTTAGGTAATTGACTTATTTTCGGACCAAGCATAAAATTGGCTTGGTTATGAAGGAAAAAATTGAGAGAGCAATTTTGGGTATTGAATGTCCAAAATGTGGACATGATTGTCTTTATAAACTTGACGACGGTCGTTATAAATGTTCCAATTGTAAATTCAAATATAGTCCTAGAAAATTGAATGATGATTTGCAAATACTTCATTACTTTAGTCTTGAGATTCCAGCGAATAAAGCACGCAAAGATTTTGGATGTAGTTATGATAAAGTGGGAAGAAAATATATGCAATATCGTAATGAAATATTTTTGTATTTGCAAAAAGAATTTAATAAGCTTTCCGGAGAGATTGAATGTGATGAGAGTTACTTCGGTGGTAAGCGCAAAGGTGCTCGTGGTCGAGGTGCGCAAGGAAAAGTAACGGTCTTTGGTATGCTTGAAAGGAACGGAAAAATATACACAACATTGGTTGATAATGTGTCTGCAGAAACATTGATGAATGAGATAATACAGCATGCTGAAAAAGGTAGTGTATTCTATACAGATAAGTTCAGATCTTATAAATCTCTGAAGTTTTTTGGTAAACATATTACGGTTGATCATGGTAATTATTTTGCTAATGGCAAAAGACATATTAATGGACTTGTCCCGATTAATCGGGACTGGTCTTTCGCCAAAGAAAGATTCTTGTCATGCCAAAGGCAGATCCATTGGAAAATACCATAGAGTTTAGATACAATTACAGAAAACATAATTTGTATCATTTTTTAATAAAAATTCACCTTGGTCCGTTTATTGACTAATTACCTAAATTTAATTTCTTCTTTTAAATATACTTTCTTTCTCCAAATATCTTGGTGCCGATTCGCACAAGGTTTGCCCCTTCTTCAATTGCGATTTTATAGCTGTTGCTCATTCCCATAGAAAGATATTTCATTTCTACATTTAGGATATTAGCAGCCTTAATTTTATCAAAAATCTTTTTTGTTTCCTTAAAATATGGTCTTGCTTTTTCCAGAACACCAAATCTTGGTCCCATAGTCATTAATCCCATAATTTTAATGTTGGATAAATTGGAAATTGCTTTTAGCAACTTTTCTGTATTTTCTGGGATAACGCCGAACTTTTGTGGTTCTCTGCCGCTATTTATCTCTATGAGAACTGGCATTATCTTATTATGTTTTTTAGCAACTTTATCAATTTCATTGGCAAGTTTAATAGAATCCACTGTTTCAATCATATCATAAACTGGGACTACATATTTGGCTTTGTTTGTTTGCAGATGACCGATGAAATGCCATTGGACTTTATTACCAATTTTTTCAATTACCCTCAATGATTCCTGGACATAATTTTCACCAATTTTCTTTACGCCTGCATCAATTGCCTGAAGAATTTCTTCGGCAGTTCTTGTTTTAGCAGCTGCCACCAACTCTACACCTTCTGGAATTTCAGATAATATCTTTTCTAAATTTTGTTTTATTTCATTCATTTTTTACCTTTCATACTTTTAACCACGAATTAACACGAATTAACACGAAAAACAATTTTGCTACTAACAATCACCAACATATTAATAAAAAATAAAATCACCAAATATAAGCTTCAAATTTTGAGTTTCAAGTATCAAATTTCCAGTTTTCCGCCTTCGCTATGCTTCGGCGGACAGGCAAATTTCAATAACTTTTCCTGCTCCACCTTCTATCCATTTCTCTGGATATAATGCTTTTATTTCAGCTTGATGTTGAGTGCAATGGCATGCACAAACCATTTCCAGATTTTTTATTAAGTCAAAATCATTAAATCCGTGAAGTCCACCAATAAAAGCATACGGTTTTCCAAACTGTGATGCTGCATCAAGAATATTTCCTACTCTTGGGTGAGAACAGCCAGCGATGACCACTAAACCTTTCTCCGTCTTAATTGCCATAGATTGTTCTATATGTTTGAGAGTCCCTGTTGAGAAAATATTTTCGTGAATCTGAAGAGGTTTTTTTACTTTAATTACTTCTCTATTTTTTGCTCTAAGATGGAACAAAAGTGGGATATAAACTTTTGCAGTTTTATTCATCTTAAGGAATTGAGAAAGTCCCTCTGTATGGTCTCAATGAGAATGAGAGATGAAAACCTCATCAATTTATCTTTTTCTATAAGAGCAGAAAATCCCCAGTCAGCTTTAAGCCTTGTTTGTAAACTGTGTTATCATAGATTAGTGTAATTTTCATCTTTGTAATGTTTGGTGTAGCCAACTGCGTTGGCTTTAGATAGGCGAGAGACTCGCCTACTCCATATCTCCTTAATTATGTATTCTTCTCATTTTTATCCATTTACCTTGGTCAATGCCGATAATATTTCCACATTGACATTTGACTTTATCACCATCTCTTATACTATAGTCTTCAATTATTCGGTTTTTCCAGCAGTGCCATAGTCGTCCTTTGCCGATTTTTAGATACTTGAAGATTTTCTGATGACATTTTGGGCATCGTATTATCATTACTTTGGATGTATCTGCCAAAGTTCTCTCCTTCTTGCTTCAAGCATATCAGTCGGAATACCAACAAATTCTGCCGCAGTTTGAATCTTGACATTTCTCTTTTCTGCTACATCAAAAACCTTTGCTATCCTTTCTTTCCATTTCAAATCTCTAAGAAAATGATGGTCTATAACTAATGAATCCAAAGGACAGGTTTCAATTATTTTTATCATATTTTTAATTGAGGAGCTCAGGCTTTCGTGACTATATCTGAAGCCCAGCATATAAGAAAGAGGACCATCTAATATTACTAAATTTGGCTTATTCTGAACGATGAAATCTGTTTGGTCATCAAGACTTGGACCTTCAACATCAGATGTGTGAATGAATCTATAACCGTCATCAACTAAAACTTCTGTCACATATCCTAATTTTGAATTAGTGCCGTGAAAAACCGGCTGTGAAAATATAATTTTTGTATTGCCGAATTGGAATTCTCTGCCATCTGAATATTCCAATTTTTGTGGAAGTTCCTTTATTTGCTGTAAAAAATATGCTGCCCTTTGTTTCTGACTGCGATTGATTTTTTCTGTCGGATGTTTAATTAAAACAGTTTTATTTTTGTAAATTTCAAGATGGTCGTCTGGATTATGATGGTCATAATGATAATGGGTGATTATAAGAATATCAGAAAGCTTTGCATACTTTACTATTTTTGTCCAATGTTCTTCTAATCTCTCCAGTTCAATTTGATGAGGTGGTAAGTTGTATCTTCTTGGTCCTAAAACCACACCCGGGTCTATCAAAACTTTCACATCTTTTGTTTCCACAAATGTGCTCATAGAGCGGGTTCCGAAGCTATCAAATGCTAATGGTGTTATTTTCATCTAAAAATCCTTTCGCCACAGAGGCACAGAGACACAGAGAAAATAAATATAAACTCTCATTCCCAAGCCCCAGCTTGGGAATGCTTACAAATTAACTACCTGTCTTTGCCAAGGCTACGCCAGGCAGGCCGAGAACACTGAGAATCACCGAAAATATTATCTTAATTTCAAATCGGTAGCCATTTTTTCCATCTTCCGTTTTCTATCTAATCTTTTCCCTTTAATCTTGCCACGGATTTACCCTGTGTAATATAAAACGCTTCGCTATTACACGGGGTAAACACAAATTTACACAGATTAATCTTTAATCTTCCTGACATCCGTAGTTTTAACGAAGGATGTTAATCTTCATTCTTTAATCTTTTAACAAATTCCACTTCTCTAAATATTCGTCCAGCATCTCCTGGTTTCTTATTATAAAAGCAGGATGGGATACTGGATAAATTTTATAATCATCTCGCTCTTCCATTTTATACCAATCAGAACAATCAAACCAGTTAAAAGCCTGCTTGCCAAGAGGGACAATAATTTCAGGTTTTATGATTTCAATCTCTTTTTCAAGAAACGGACGGCAATTGTCAATCTCTATTTTGTTATTCCTTCTATTTTTGGGTGTATGGCATTTGCAAACATTTGTGATATAAACTGTTTCTCTATTTTCACCTATTCTGCTTAAGCCTTTATCCAGCACTTCACCAGAGCCTTTATAAAATATTTTGTTGTAAATAGCACATAATTCACAAGGGTTTTGTGCAACAAACATCAAGCGTGCATCAGGATTTCCTTGACCCATAACTGCAGTATGCGGTTTTTCTATGTTAAGTCCAGGGCATTTTCTGCAATTATAGACCTCATCTTCAAGTTCAGAAAGTTCAAATTGTTTTAGAGTTTTTTCTGACTTAAAGCAAATATAAATATTTCGGTTTTCAATTTGATATTTTTTTACTTTACCAAAAGTACTTAATTCGTCTTCCAACCAGGCAAAATCTACAGATGAATAATTATCATTTGAATGAATTTGTTTGAACCCTATTTTGCTAAAATCAACTATTACAATTTTCTCTTTTGCCACTTTATATAATTCATAAATGAATTTTTTTCGTTTGTTTAGGTTTATATGATGTAATGCACAATAGCTTACAACAGCATCAAAGGAATTATCTTTGTATGAAAGATTAGTTGCATCTTCTTGCTCAAATTTAATTTTTTTGTCAAACCCTGTCTGTGCAGCTTCTTCCTTTGCATTTTTTAGTTCTTCTTTTGAAATATCAATAGATGTAACTTTGCAATTAAAATCTCTTGCTGCGATGATTGCTAAACGACCAGCTCCTATGTCCAATATAGTTTTATTTCTGATTCTTGATTTTTCAAGAACATCTGTCCTTGCCTGTAGATTATGAGTTTGATTTACCATTTTTTAGCCTTATCAAAACAAATTTGTTTGCCCATCATCTTTTCTTTTTCGTTTCTTATATTCACTTTTTGATAATTCAATCAGTTCCTTTTCTATATTAGAAAGATAAGGACTTTTTTCAAGATGGAATTCTTTGCCAAAGAGGAATCTCTTTTTTGCATGTGAAAGGAATAGAAACTGTTTTGCACGAGTCATCCCAACATAGAAAAGTCGGCATTCTTCGTTGAAATCTGATTTCTGGTCATCAAAAAGAGAATAGGGGAGCAAACCATCTTCACAACCTATAATAAATACACATTTGAATTCAAGACCTTTTGCTGCGTGTAGAGTCATCAAAGTCACATTTTCTATATTTGGTCTATATGTATCCACCCCGGTTCCTAAAACTGCAAATTTAATGAATTCTTCTAAATTATCATCAAAATCGTTAGCAAAATCAAGTAGTTTTTTCCCCCGATTTATCAGGACTTCATTTTCTGATTTTTGCTCACTGAAATATTTATCAATCGTATCTTTAATTGCATTCTTAACAGATTTACCTTTAATTGACTCACAATAGTTTTCAAGTTCTAATGAGCTGATTTTATTATTTTTTTGAAGTCTATTTTTAAGAAAAAGGTTTTTAGGATTTATAGACAATTTCAGAAAATCAATGATAGATTTGATTGGTTTCTGTTTGAAAAATGGAACATCTCCAACTTTTTGATACGGGATACTGTGGTCGTTAAATGCTTTTTCCAATTGTTTCATCTGTCTGCTTATTCGGCAGAGTACAGCAAAGTCAGACAGAGTTTCTATTTCTGATTCCTTTTCACCTCCAGTGATTTGACTGTCAATAGAGAAGAATCTTAAACCACCCATCATTTTTTCTATTGTTCTTGCGACGAATTCCGCCTCGCTTTTGTCAGTGCTGTTCTCCACAATTTTTATTTTAACGCCTTTTTGTAGACCTTCAAGCATACTTTCTTTTTTAGGCAATTCGGTCTGAATAACCTGACTTGATGCTTGTAAAATGCAATCAGAGCAACGATAGCTCTTTTTTAGTCTATACACTTTTGCATCTGGATAATCATCAATAAATCGTTTGATGAATTTCACATCAGCACCGCGAAAGCCATAAATTGCCTGATTTGGGTCACCAATCACACATAGATTCGCATCCGTATCAGGAGCTAACTTCTTCAGCATTTGATATTGTGCAAAGTTTATATCCTGATATTCATCCACCAAGATCCACTGATATTTTTTTCTATAAATAGAAAGGATTTGAGAATCATCGGTAAAAAGCCTTACTGGATAGTATATTAAATCATCAATATCAAAGGCATTTTCTTCCTTTAGAATTTGTTCATATTTTGTAAATATTTCTTTGAGGTCTTTATCTGCGATTTTATCCCCGAGTAAATCGGGGACTGATTGCAAATTTTGCTTAAAAGAGGTTATCTTATCAGAAACATAACTGATTTGCTTTTTCTCACAGCCAATTTTTTCAGACAATATCTGTTTTTTATCCTCTTCATCAAAGATGGAGAAATGCTCATCTCTCCCAAATTTTTCACAATATTCTTTCAGAATGGAAAGTCCAAACGCATGAAAAGTGGAAATGTATAGTTTGGAAAGAATACTCTTATTATTCAACAGAGTTTTCAATCTTTCTTTCATTTGGTTGGCTGCTTTATTGGTGAAGGTTACAGCTAAAATATTTTCAGGATTTATCCTTTTATTTTGTATCAGACTTGCGATTCTGTAAGTAAGTGTTCGTGTTTTTCCTGTGCCAGGTCCTGCAATTATTAAAGCAGGTCCTTTGAAATGTTCAACTGCTTTTTGTTGTTCTGGATTAAGTTCATTAAGTATGTTTATTTTGGGCTGAAATAGATAGGCTTCTTCAGTTTTTTCTTTTACCATTTCTTGATGGGCGGAAACTTCTCTCAATCGTCTGTATTCTTGTAGATCAAAATTGATTAAGACCCTCCTCTGCTTTTTTTTATCCCTCTTTTGAATTAGATCTTTAAATAATGCTTTTTGGGGAGAGATTTCCCTCTTTTCGTTTTCTTGAAAAACTTTTATCTGACCAAACTCTCCATCAAAGCCTTCTTTTATAGAAACTTCTCCATTTCTCATTCGCCTTATAGCTTCAGCAAGAACTTCATTACCAACTTTTTTTATTTCTTCAATAGGCAAGTTCAAAAGCAATTCAAATTCTGAACCATCCTTTTTCAACAGGGAATTATATGCTTTTCTAACTCTCATTGATTGTGGTCCAGTTTCTAAAATTTCAGATAGAATTTCTTTCAAAGGGACAAGAGAATGGAATGGGAGTTTATTCTTTTTTTCAGTAAGGTCATCTCTATCAGCGAGTTGCACCACACGGTTCATCACACCAATGGTAACTTTTTTCCCGCAAACTGGACAGATTCCATTATGCTTGAGCGTTTTTAGAGGATCCCAACGGATTCCGCATTTCCGATGCCCATCATAGTGATATTTTCCTTCTTGTGGGAAGAATTCTATAGTGCAGAGGAAATTTTTTGGATTACCTGTTTTCATTGCTTCTTTAATAGAATTGTAAGAAAGTTCAGTATCAAACAGATTGGCTTCTCTGCCTAATTTTTCCGGAGAATGGGCATCTGAATTAGAGATCAGAGTATATCTATCTAAGAAGCTGCACATCCAATTCATTGGAGGGTCCGAATTTCCACACCAAACAGGAATGCCATTTCGTCGAATATAGACTACATGATTTGGCACCGCAACTGAAAATACCGATCCATTAAAATCAACCCAAGATTCCACATAGTTATATTTTTTAATTGTTGATGGCAAAACTGTATACCTGTTTTTTCTAATAAAATAGACCTGCCAGGCGTCATGCTTCAGTTTATAAGGTCCCAATGAAGTTATGGGAGTGCCTTTTCGTCGCCCTAATTTGTAATAAGCTGAAATTCCAATTTTTAGTGCTATTTCCTGCAAATCATCGCGAAGGCAAATTGAAGTTGTAGTTGCAGAAACACCCTTTTTTGCTCTTCCATAAATATAGCCATCTCCTTTTAGATAATATTCAAGCAAGACTTCTAACAGTTCTTTTGAAAGAGATTTTATATCTGAAGGGATAAATTTATCAGAACTTTTACCAAATTGTCTAAGATAATGGAATAATTGAAAGTTTCTTATTCTAATAGTATAATTATTTTGATAAACATTATAACCAAAGTTTTGAAGAATCTGCTTCATTTCCAAAAGTAAAATCTTATTTCGGTTGCTTAAACAAATATTATAATCACCATTTTTCCAATGTGTTGTCCATCCTTCTGCTATCCAGAATCCAAAGAATTTTAACCAGGACTTCATAGGGAGTTTCTTTTCTTTCTTGACCCGAAATCCCGAATAATACCGACTTCCATGCTTTATTTTAACAGCAGGCAGCGTAAAATATTTCTCATTTTCACCAGTCCAAAAACCATCTTTTTTAAATTGCTTTGATTTATTAAATAAAAATTTGGCTTCTTTTAGGGAAAAAGGTTTGGGATTACGAAAATCGCAGGTACTAACCAAAAGTTTGTGATTTGGAGTAACTAATAAATCAACTCTTTTGGTTTTCAACCTATACATTTTTCCTTTATATTTGTAAGTAAATATTCCAATTGGATTTTGAAATTCAATTTCATTAGTTTCAAGATTTAATGTGCAAATTTTATCATTATAACTAACTTCAGAAAATTTTTTCCAACTATTGTCAATCAAAATTTCCGTTTTTTCATCGTAGCACGAAAGCCCGGTTTCCACAGCAAAAATGTGCTTATCCAAATCACCATAACATTCTGAGATAGAGTTAAATCCAGATTTGGAACCAAGTGCAGAAAACCAGGGCGTCCAGATATGTGCCGGGACTAAAAAAGCCTCATCAGAGCATTCAAGCACAATTTCCAGCAAATCTCTAGAATCCAATCCTAAAATAGGTCTACCATCAGAAGTGATATTTCCTATTTTGGATAATTTTTGCTGGATTTTTTCTGCAGTTGTAAAATTAGTAGCAAAGATCAGATTGTGGACTTTGCGTACCTTTCCATATTTTTTATAGATATTGCTTATCTCTGCTGTGAGAAGAAATCTTATTCCGTTTTTGCAAGATGGAAAAACCTGAAGACTGTTATCTTGCTTAAATTCATCTTTCAATTTGAATAGTCCCTGTTCAATAGGTTGGAGTTTTTCTTTCAGTTCTTTCAGCCAGCCGGGATGGGTAAAGTCGCCTGTGCCAATAACTTTTATTCCTTTAACCTGTGCCCAGTAGTTGAGATATTCAGGAGTGAGTCTTTTACTCGTTGCCCGTGAATAATGTGAATGGATATGGAAGTCTGCGATAAATTTCATCTTTTTTGCCACGGATTAACACGGATTTATACGAATTTTTTAGCCACGAAGGGCGCGAAGAAACACGAAGATTTGAAAACTGAATATTCAAATTTTTCTAAGTTCATCAACTGATCCAATGATATGAATGATTTTGGATTTTAGCACATCCTCAACAAAACCATCTTTTTTGATTAGTTTTTTACGAAATTCTTTTTCAGTAAAATAAACATAATTATATTGCAGTAATATTTACTGCATAAGCAGTAGAATTTACTGCAATGGCTGAAATTTATTTCCCAAGTGGCAACTATGTAACTATAAGGTAAGGATACTCACAAATTAACAGATGACATTCAACCAAAATCTACATTAGGTATAACGGAATCGGGCTATGCGAAGTCCTGCGGAGCAGGATTTTGGCGAAGCGTAGCGAAGCCGTATAGCCCGTGTTATATGACTCGCTAGAGCAAAGGAGCGACGATAGGAGCGACCGCAGAGTTCCGAGCCCCGCATCGTGATTTACACATTTTTCTTTTTTAATTTTTTTAGAAATTGTTCAGCTTTTTTCTTAGTGGCGTTCCGATTATTTTTAGTTTGTCGTTCAACAAATTCAATAACTACTTTTTTATTTTCTAACTGATTGAAATATAAGCCTATTGCTAATATAACTTTCCCAATAGCAATATTGCGACATTCACCTGTGTCATAGTTGTAATGCTCGACTTTCAAAAGTTCATTGGTGATTATTTTTTTATATTCAGGTTTGGTTAAAGCTATATTTCCCAAGGTTGTAATGGTATGATTAGCAGTAATCATTTTACCAGCATTTAACAAACTGAATAGTTTATCCATCAGTTTATCAACTCTTTTTCCTTTATCTACTTTGGACAAAAATCCGATTATGTCAATTGCTGTCCATTTGAGAACGTTGTTTTCGCTCCTCATAAGCTCTACAAAAAAATCAATATGGGGATAAAGCTCGGCAGGATTATCCTTTGCCATAGCTAAAAGATTTTTTGCGCAACCATATTTTATTTTTGAGTCATTAGATGATAAGTCCTTGAAATTTATCATATTTTTATCACCTCCTTACTTTATTTAAATTAAATTTGAATATATATAAAATTTTCTCTAAAAGCGTGGTTCGGAATTTCATATAACTATCTTTTGAAAATTCTTTGTCAAAGAATTCATTTTATTCCTAATCGGTCTCGGCCAGTCTTGGCTCCCGATAAATCGGGAGACAGGCGCCCAGACGGACAAGTTACATCTATTCTTGTTTTTTCTCAATAACAGCAATATAATTTACATCACCTAAATGTTTCTCTATTATCCGATAAGGTGTCCCTGCAAGAACTAGACTCATATCTTCAGGAGGAATAAAGCAGTATTCAAACCAATCATCGTAGAATTTATCAGTTTCAAATCTTAACTTAAGATTCCCAGGATAATCTCCTTTCTCTCTCTTAAACTTATGATAGTCTAAATGAACTTTCCTATCAGTATTGAAAAAGATTAGGCTGGTATAAATAACTTTTCCATCATCTGGTGGGTTCATCAAGGAGAATAGTCTATCCAAAAATTTGGGAATATTTTCTACTCTTTCTGCCAAACCTATATTATTTCCATACAATAAGACAGTTTCAAATTTAGGTTCTGATTGAAAATCCCAGATGGAGCCAAGAACTGCATCTTGCATCCCAAGATTTTTAGCAATTGAAATTGCTTCCTTGCTAATATCTATGCAAACAACTTTATGGCCTAATTTCTGAAAGTATTTAGCAACCCTTCCTGCTCCACATCCAACATCAAGTATTGGGCTTTTTATATACTTACTATATATTGGGTTTAAATAATAACTCTTTTTCTGTATTTAGTTCAAAATATAAATTCAAATCAGTTTCTTCAATACTACCATCGTCTCTACGAATATAGCATTTTTCCGGTTTATTATGAAAATACTTTTCTAATAGATATCCATACAGGTCTTGTTTATATTTTTTCTTCATAGTTACATCTCCACAAAATAAGCCAGTGAGCCCAGTATCACTAATATTGAGCCAGTTAGCATTTTTTCATGATGCTCCAAGAAATGCCACTTTATTTTTTCTATCCCTTTGCTACCCAAATATACTAAAATAAGAGTACCAAGAACGCTGACAATTAAATATACAATTGAGACCGCACCAATGCCGAGCCATCCACGAGTTCCAGCAATAAAGTAGTATGCCTCAAGTTCAATGCAGGGTGAAAGAAACATTGCAATACTTAATGAAAGTATTATAGCACTTCTTGATTTCCTGTTATTTGAATCAATTCCTATATGAGTATGACTGTGATAGTGATGTGCTCTCTTTATGTCTAAAAATAAATAGATAACCCCCATACCAAGCAAAATAAGCGGAGCAGCAAATCTTGCTATGGTCTCGTGAGTTGCAGAAAGTTTGTATCCAATTATGCCAACAACGACTCCAACTAAAATAGTGCTAACCGTATGAGCAAAAGCAGTAATAGATGCAGCTCCCAGAGTTTCTCCACGAGACCAATTCTCTGCTTTATTGATTGCAACCAATGGAAGCCAGTGGTTAGGAATAGAAACATGTATTGCACTTAGCACGAAACTGCCAATGATTAACTGAATTAGATTTTGCATTTTTTGTCTCTTTTAATAGATATAAACTTCATTTTCCAGCTTGTACCACACCTACAATCCCAATTGTGCCAAAAACAATATTCGCAAACCATGCTGCAAGAAATGGAGAGATAATTTCATTATATCCCAAACTTTGTCCCAATCGTACAGAAGAAAGGTAAAGAAAGCAGACAGCAATTCCAATCACAAACCCAATACCACGAGATTTTCCACGAGTTGATATTGTGGAAATTGGAATGCAGAAAAGTAAAATTATTAGATTCACAAAAGGGAAGGCAATTTTAATATTTAATTCTACTAATTCCTTTTGATGCTTTTCGCCTATTCTTTGCAGACGGGTGATATATTCTCGCAGTTCGAAGAAGTTCATCTCCATTGGGTCTTTACTACTTTTTACTAAATCTGAAGGCTGAATTGCAATGTTTGGAATTATCTTGCTGATAAAATGTTCACAATCAGTTAGTTTCCCTTTTGAAAATTTTCTTATATAGCCATTGTGGAATATCAAATCTCGCTCGGAATCGCGTTGATTATCCCTCCATAAAGCATATTCGGAAGTGATTTTACTGACAATTTCATTGTTATCATTAAATTCTGAAATATCAATATGTTTAATTTTGCTCCTATACCCATCCAGAAAACCGATGTAATATAATCTGCCTTCATCATCTTTATATTGAATATTTGAGCGCATTCTGATGTCTTCTTTTGGGCGTTTGTAAATTTTTACATTTTTGATATATTCGCGTTTTTGCTCAGCGTATGGTAAAACAGTTTCACCCAAAATCATAACAACGATACAAATAAAAAATGCAAAGGCAAATAACGGTACAGACATACGAGAGATGCTTACTCCAGCGCCTCTAATAGCCGTGATTTCGTTATGTTTATTAAGATATTGCATTAAGAATAGTCCTGCTAAGATAATAGCTACAGGTGAAGTCAAAACCATAATGTAAGGGATGCGGCAAACGAAGTATAATATCACATCAAAGGTATGAGCATTTCCGCCTAAGAATTTGTCAAATTTCTCAAAAAATTCAATAATGATAAACACAACAAGAAATGATGAAAAGATAATCAAATACAGTCTTGCAAAACTTTTTAAGATATATTTATCTAAAATTTTCATTTTTCGTTACAGAACTAATAATAAACTTTTAATCCATCGGAGTGCGTTGGCTGGTTCAGGTTTGTTACCTGAACCATTCGTTTTTTCTTTTTGCCCCTTTTCATTGCAAACTGTGTGGTTCAAGTTACAAACTTGAACCAGCATAAAGTTTGTCATGGAATGGTCAATGACAACACCGGAATGCGAAAACGAATCCCGCTCCCGATTAAATCGGGTAGGAACTCGTTTCAGCACTCCCGTCTACTCATTTCGCTACTTTTCTGCTCTTAAAGATTTTTGTTATCTTTTCAAGATGGATAATTCGTCTTTCGCGAACTGAATAGATTACTAAATAGACTCCGAATGCAGTGAAAATAATATTGGAAATCCACATTGCAATAAATGGAGAAATAATCATCCTGTCTGCTAATTCTTCTCCTGCGTAAAGTGAAATGTAATATACAAGAAATATGAAGGAACTAATTGCAAATCCTTTTCCAATTGTATTTGTTCGTGTCATCATACCTATTGGTGCACCAATAAGGATAAATACAAGGCAAGCAAAAGCAATGGAATATTTCTTATGGATTTCCACTGCATACCTGCTGATTTCTGCATTTAAACTTCTGATACGATGCTGACGAATTTCAATAAGGTTCTTTAGCTTTTTTATTTCTCTTTTTATCTCTTCTTTATCTGAAATCTTACTTTGTAATTCTATCAACTGTTTTTTATATTTATTTAATTCATTAATTTTAGACTGCCGAGTGTTTTCAAGATTTTCAATTTTAGCCTTCATATCTTTAGAACTCATCTCTCTATCCCCCCGATGTGCATATCTTGCCGGATTTACTTCAAGTCCTAAATCAGGTATATTAATACGATATTTTTTGAAAACAATTGATGAATACTTTTCTGGAGCTTTATTATCAATTTCATGAATCTCCCCATTATATAATGTTGCTGATAATGAATTTCCACCATTTGAGAGCTTTACATTTCCGTTTTTTGCTGTAATGATGCGAGGGAAATCTCCTGGTTGTCTGTCATAAATTACAATCTGATTAAAGAGTTCGCTTTCTTTATCCTTGCTATGGTAATAGAAATTATAGTCTTTTAATTTAGTAAAGAGTCCTGGTTTTAATTCTGATGTGGGCCTCCGAGAGTGAATTTTTACAAGCAGATTTTTTAAAGCGAAATTACTATCAGGTAAAATATTGTTATTAAAATGTATCATAAAAAAAGAAAGTAGAATTGCTACAAAGACAACAGGTGCCATCATCCGATAGATATTTATTCCACTTGCCTTAAATGCAGTGATTTCATTATCAGAAGATAGTCTGCCAAATGCCATAATAGTGCCGACCAAAACTGCCATTGGAATAGATAATGCGAGCATAAATGGAAGGCTGAGGCCAAAGAGTTTTATCACTGTTAAAAGAGGCAATCTTTTGGTAATAATCAGATTTAGTAAGTCTAAAATCCTATCTAGCAGCATAACGGAAGTTATGACAGCTACGGAAAGGAAAAATGGGCCTGTATGCTCTTTCAGAATATATTTGGATAAGATTTTCATTTCTTGACTCAACCCCTGGCCCCTTCTCTTAAAAGAGAAGGGGCCAATTCCCTCTCCTTACAGGAGAGGGTCAGGGTGAGGTCTTAAATATTTCTTTAATCTGTCAATTACATTATTTAAATTATTTTCAACATCTTTATTTTTAAATCTAATAACTTTCATTCCTGATTTGTTGATAATTTCGGTTCTTAGTTTACCCCGTTAGATAATATCCTATTAGATAGCAAGCATTTTACCCTGTTAGATAGGTTTTGCCGTCTAACAGAGCGAGCTGGACAAGAACATCTAACGGGGTAAATCATAATCTTGTTGTTTTTCATGAATTCCGCCATCAATTTCAACAACTAATTTACATTCATGACAATAAAAATCTGCAATAAAATGTCGTTTTTGTCCATAGTATTCAAATGAAATTGGATATTGACGATAGAATTTTTTACTATTGATTTTTCTATTTCTTACAGATTGCCAGAAAATATTCTCTGCTTTTGTGCAGTTTTTCCGAAGATTTCTAGCCGTCTGGATAATTATGCTTTTCATCTCAGATATTTTGACTCAACCCCTGGCCCCTTCTCTTAAAAAGAGAAGGGGAAAATTCCCTCTCCTTACAGGAGAGGGTCAGGGTGAGGTTTTAACTCTTCATCATCTCCAGAACTTCTGCTTCTGAAATAATCTTAATACTGCCAATTTTTCTTGCTTTATCAAATTTTGAACCCGGATTTTCTCCAAGAACAAGATAATCAACATTTTTGCTAATTACAGAAAGTACTTCGCCGCCGTTTGAAATAATAAGTTCTTTCATCTCATTGCGAGAATAATTTGGTAATGTGCCAGTAAGAACAAATTTCAAGCCGTCCAGTTTCTTCTCTTTTTTTTTTTCTTTTTTAATTTGAAATTGTAAGTCAATATTCTGAAGTTCATTTATAAGTTCAGAATTTTTTTCATTTTGAAAGTATTCAACTATACTTAAAGCAATTTTTTCTCCAATCTCTGGAACTTCTGACAATTCTTCAACAGTGGCTTTTTTTAAATTCTCAATTGAACCGAAATTTTCTGCGAGAATTCTGGCGGTCTTTACCCCGACATAGCGAATGCCTATAGCATACAGCACTTTGGGAAAGGGAATTGATTTGCTTTCTTCAATTGCATTTCTTAAATTTTGAACTGATTTTTCCTCAAAACCTTCCAACGATTTCAGTTTAGTATAATCAAATTTGTATAAATCAGCAAAGTTTTTTACAAAGTTGTTATCTATTAATGTAGCGATAACAGAAGTGCCGAGACCTTCTATATCCATTGCATTGCGGGAAGCGAAGTGTTCTAAATTGCGTTTGATTTGTGCGGGACAGGACACATTCGGGCATCGCCTTATGGCTTCATCTTCTTTTCGCACCAGTTTAGTATGACAGACCGGGCACTCTCTTATCATCTGAAAATCCTTTTCCGTTCCATCTCTTTTTTCAAATACAACTCCAATGATTTTTGGAATTATCTCACCAGATTTTACAACCTTAACATAGTCTCCAATCTTGAGTTGCAAACGCTTAATCTCGTCTTCATTATGTAATGTTGCGTTTGAAACGGTAGAACCAGAAATTCTAACAGGTGTCAATTTTGCCACTGGAGTTATTGCTCCTGTTCGTCCAACCTGAAATTCAATTCTATTTAATTTTGTAATTACTTCTTCTGCTTTGAATTTATATGCAATAGCCCATCTCGGGCTTTTTGCTGTGCTTCCTAGTTTTTCCTGATAATCAAGCAAGTCAACTTTGATTACCATACCGTCAATATCAAATGGTAGGTCAAAACGCTTTGGCTCCCATTCATTACAAAACGATTTTATCTCTTCTAACGACTTGCACTTTTTTATATTTGGGTTTGTTTTGAATCCCTGGTCTTTCAAAAATTGAAGAATTTCGTATTGGGATAAAAATTCATCCTTTTCTACAAATCCAATACCATACAAAAGTGCATTCAAATGTCGCTTTGCAGTATCCTTGGAATACTTGAGTTTAATAGAGCCAGCAGCAGCATTTCGTGGATTTGCGAAAGGTTCATTCCCAGCCTTTTGCCTTTGCTCGTTAAGTTTATTGAATTCACCTCTTGCAAGATAAATCTCACCCCGGATTTCAATCCGTTTCCTGTACTTTATACTTAAAGGAATGTCTCTGATAGTTTTCGCATTTTTAGTAATGTTTTCACCGTCAGTTCCATCTCCTCGTGTTAAAGCATATAGCAAAACACCATTTTCATAAAGCAGGTTGATACTAACTCCATCTATCTTTTGCTCTACAACATACTCTAATGATGATATCCCAAGCCCTTTTTCTACACGAAGTAAAAAATCTTTTAGCTCCTCAAAAGAGTAAGCATTACTCAAACTTTGCATTGGCACAATGTGCGGTATTGATTCAAATTCATTTGTAATGTCGGAGCCAACTCGTTGAGTAGGGGAATCTGGTAAAGCAAATTCTGGATACTTATTCTCCAACTCCTGAAGTTCACGCATCAATTGGTCAAATTCATAATCCGAGATAACAGGACGATTTTCAATATAGTATTTCTTATTATGAAATTCTATCTCTTTTTTTAAATATGTTATTCTTTTTTTTATTTCAACTTTTCTCATTAATAGTATATCACTTTTCAATTTTTATTTTATTAAGAACTTGACACAAATAAAGGATTTTAGAAATAAATTGTAAAGAAATTTTTAGGATGAAGATGATATAAGCCACTAACTAACACTAACTATCTCGAACTAAGTTAAATATTAAAATAAGAAGTTCGTGCGAGTTCGTGCCTGTTCGTGGTGAAATAATTCATAGGAGCAACTATAAAAAAAATGTTAAAAAATGTTCAAATTTTTTGTGATGGCTCCTGCAAGGGTAATCCAGGTCCAGGCGGATGGGCTGCAATTCTGAAATATAAAGAACATAAGAAGGTTATTTCTGGTTATTCTCCAGAAACAACTAATAATATTATGGAGCTAACCGCTGTTATCAAAGCATTAGAAAAGATGAAAGAAAAATGTGAAATTGATATTCTTTCTGATTCCAGATATGTAGTTAAAGGAATGACTGAATGGATTGAGAACTGGAAAGCAAAGGGCTGGAAGAACAGCAAAAAAGAACCAGTAAAAAATCAGGAATTATGGAAGCGATTGGATGAATTATGCAATCTTCATATTGTAAATTGGAATTGGGTAAAAGGGCATAATGGACATCCTGAGAATGAGGAATGTGATACACTTGCAAAAAAGGAGATTGAAAAGAATATATAGGATAACCATTTCATTAATGACAAAGCTTAAAACTTGACAGAAGGTTTTTGTTATCTATAATATATCAAATTTAGAAATGGAAGAGAAAAAAGTGCTTCAAGAACTACTCGGGCACAGTAGTTCAAAAACCCCGATACAGTCATTCCCTATTAAATATTGCTTCGCATTTCACCCTGTGAGATATTATATCGCCTATTTGTTTCTCATCCTTCATTAAGTTTTATCTCACAAGGTGAACAGGGTAAACTTCCTTACGGGGCAGGCAACTGAAATTTACCCCGTTGGATATGTTTACACTACCTTACAAAATGGAAGAAAAGAGATTTTATCCTACGGGGTGAATACTCATGTCAGCACCAAAAGTATAAGCAAAATTCAAAGTCCACTGGACAGTTTAGATTTGAAGAAAGAAGGCAATGAGTGACAATTTTTGTCACTAAATTAAGGATATAGTTGGGATAAACGAAGTACTTCGTCTATAATACCAAAAACAGGACAAAAAGCGAAATAGTTCGCTTGTGAACAAGTTAGCCGAAACTGGCATTCTAACCAAAGGTAGAAGATCATATGGCTATTTACCAATTCAACAAAGATAAGTTACCAGATACAGAATTTTTTCCAGGAACCATTGCATTCTTAGTTGAGGGGAATTATTGCAGACTTTTAGATGGTAGAAGAACGCCTGGGATGATTGAGAAGTATTTTGATGATAGTGCGATGTTCAGGTGGCGTATTATGGATTTTGAAGATAAGGGGAAATGTTGGGATGTTCCTGCTGAGGGGGTGACTCGTTACCAATTTGTGAAGGATGCAAAAAGACTGGATACAGAAAGGATCAAAGAGATTGAAACATCCATTCAGAGATACCAAACAAAGTTGACAATAGAGGCTGCCCCGGAGAAGAGACATCAAACTGAATCGGAAATTAAAGTAGCCGAACAAGCTATAACAGACTGGCTAAAAAACGATTCGAAGTTCTTCAAGAATCAAGAACCTCTCAACTTCAAGTCTCGTACAGGCCCCAAGTCTCTTGCTGAAGATTTAATATTTTATATGAGGTGTGTCGGGATGGATAAAATTGAACAAAGGACAGGGGATATTATAGTTTTGAATCCAAATTCAGGTGAGTGGATAAAGGGTATGGCAATTGTACTGGCAGAGATGGGTTTAGTACCTTACAGAGATAAGATACCAAGAACTCGGGATATTTTTGAAGGATTAGGGAGAAAAGAAAATAGACGTACTTATTTGGTTCATAGGCTTGCGTTTATTCGAGCCTATTTTCACTTGCTTGGCATAAAAGAGGTGACCCTTTATAGAGGAATGGCTACAGAATGGGAATGGGGTAAAAGGCCAAGTTCACGAACATTTGTATCTTTTACCTTTAGTATCAAATTAGCAAGATCTCACTGTAATTTTAATCGTAACAGTGACGAGAAACATTCTTATCTTTTAAAGAGAACCTTTTCCGTTGAAGACTTATTTATGACAAATATTGAAACAGATGCTATGAATAAGCAATACAAAGAAGCAGAGGCTTTAGTGCTGTATCACGAAAAAGATAGTATCTTTTGGTAACGCTGGAATCTGCCAGCATCGGCTAACAGCGTGTTTGCGTCGCTTCGCTAAATTGCTAAAGGCAACTTCGCAAACACGCAAAACGTTATATGAAATTGCCTGCATTTCGTTTAGCAAAACATATAACTTAACATAAAAGTAATTTCAAAATGAGGATAGATTTAGCTATGAACGAATTTGTATTTCCCAATTCAGAGATATATGTGTTGGTTATTTTGCCACTGTTCATATTTATTGCAAGAGTTTTAGATGTTTGCCTTGGCACAATCCGCATTATTTTTATTTCTAAGGGCTATAAATATATTGCTCCAATAGTTGGATTTTTTGAGATAACGGTTTGGCTTCTTGCAATGGTACAAATATTTCAACATCTTACCAATATTATTTATTATGCTGCTTATGCTGGAGGTTTTGCTATGGGAACTTTTGTTGGTATTTGCATAGAAAATAAATTATCAATAGGAACGGCAGTTATTCAAGTTATTACCCAAAAAGAGGCATCAAAATTAGTAGAAGTTCTTAAATCTAAAGGTTATGGGATTACAAGGTCCTATGCAGAAGGCAATCATGGACAGCAAGTAAGTGTCATTTATATGGTAGTAGATCGTCACGATCTTCCAGATGTCATTGAAACTGTCAGAAGATATAACCCACGGGCATTTTACTCTATAGAAGATGTCAAATTTATAAGCGAAAAAATATTTCCTCATAAAAAACCCTGGTATAAAAAATATCATATAGGTTTACTTAGATACAACCGAAAAGGAAAGTAATAAGGTAGGATACAGATATGAACAAAGAACATATAACCAAAATGCGGGCAACTCTGCGGTGGCTTTGCCACCTTGCCTCGCCTTCGGCTCGGCGGTTTAATAAAGAATTTAAAAGCTAATAGAGAATACTATAATGGGGTTGGTAAAGATGTCAAAAAAAATAGATATTAACTTTAGAAAAACCTGCTCCTGTTCTGATAGTCATATAAACTGTCTTACTGCTAAGGAATGGGTGAAGGGACAGGTTGCTATTTGGGAGTTATATTATGAAAAGAGAGATATTAGAGATAAAGATATTCATCCAGCTGTATTTCCAATCGCTTTACCTAAAAAGTGCATGGAACTTTTTACCCATAAAGGAGAATTGGTTCTTGATCCTTTTGTAGGTATTGGAACTACTCTTGTTGCAGCACGAGATTTAGAAAGAAATGCTGTCGGATTCGATCTTAATCAAGAATACATCAATTTTACAAATAAAAGGTCTACTCAGGCACAGTTAAACTTTGGAGAGAATACAAAACAGATTGCGATTTGTGATGATGCAATCAATATTCCAGAATATCTCAATGAAGGAACTGTGTCTTTATGCGTTACCTCACCACCTTATGCCAACATGTTAAATCACAGAAGATTAAACAAGAGTCTCCGTAGTGATCTTCGTAAGAATAAACACTATAAAAAGGTTCAGCAATATTCAAATAATCCACGGGATCTTGGCACAATGAGACTTGAAGGATATATAGATGCACTTGCCGAGATTTATAAGGGGATATTACCACTCTTGAAACCGAAGGCTCATTGTGTAATTAATATCAACGATTTATGGGAAAACAACCATCGGTATCCAACACATAGTTATATTATAGAAGCTATGGAAAAAGTAGGCTATGAACTCAGAAATATAATCATCTGGGACAAAAGAAATTTAGTAAACAAGGTCGGTATTTTTGGGTGGCCAAGCAACTATATCACTCTTAGCACGACATTTGAGTATATACTTGATTTCTGGAGGAAACCATGATTACCTATTCTAAGTTGATAAAAAAATTGAAAGCGATAAAAAAGATGGGTTATGTTGAAACCCATAGAGCTGGAAATACAGGCATAGGAAAAACCTTAGAAGACCTTTTAGGAATAGAGGAAAACAATATACCCGGTCCAAACGCAGCAATGATTGAGTTGAAATCTGCAAGGAAAAACGTTTCAAGTATGCTTACTCTGTTTACAAAATCGCCTCTTCCATCAAAAGCAAACTCTGTCTTATTGGAAAGATTTGGTTATGAATCTTCACGCGGTAATAAGAGAAAAGAATTACATACTACAGTAAATGCTGTAAATTATAACCAACTGAAGGGGAAACCTGGATTTAAAAGTGACATCCAAAAAGATAGAGTAAATCTCATAACTGCCAAAAACGAAATTG
Organism: uncultured Candidatus Cloacimonadota bacterium; assembly: GCA_964398885.1. GTDB lineage: Bacteria > Cloacimonadota > Cloacimonadia > JGIOTU-2 > JGIOTU-2 > JAGMCF01. The sequence goes on from CAYNOU010000018.1 coordinate 39,429, forward strand.
TAGGTTACTGGGACAAAGAAACACTTAAGAATTCTTTTGAAAGAAAACCTCCAAAGTTACTATATGTGAAAGCAGAAACAAGAGGTAGTGGTTCTAATGAAGAGTTTTGGTTTAATGAAGCATGGTTATTAAGCGGTTTTGATTTTGATAATTTTACTCAATTGTTAAAAGAGGGAACAATTCTTGTTGATATAAGGATTGGACAATATCCTGATGGTAGATCACATGACCACGGTACAGGATTTAGAGTCTTTCCAGTTAAGTTAGATTTGTGTTTCAGACATAGAAAGAAAATAATCTAATGCAAAGGAAAGCAATGAGAGAAATAGCCGCCAAGCCGAACTCTGCGTCCCGATTTATCGGGACTTGCCCTTCGGGTCATATAACAGCGGATAAAAGGAAAATCAAAGATTTCCCCAAATCCCGACAAGTCGGGACTTCTTTTATCCGCGAAACGTTAGGCGAAATTTTGGCAAAAGAGAGGGAAAAAAAATGAATGAAAAACATGGACATCGAAAAAGGGCATTGGGACCTGTAGTGAATCTAGAAGAGCATGTTCATTCGGATTGGTGGAGAAGCATATTCAATCCAATTTACTTGAAAACGGATGCCGATGTAGTGGACGACCAATCTATTACAAGGTCAGAAGTTGACTTCTTTTCAAAAATTCTCAGAATATCACCAGAAGATAAAATTCTGGATTTGTGTTGTGGGCAGGGGCGGCATTCCCTTGAACTGGCAAGGCGGGAATTTCAAAACGTTGAGGGGCTGGATCGCTCTCACTATCTTATTCAAAAGGCAAAATCACAAGCAAAAAAGGAAGCACTGAACGTTAGATTTAGAGAGAGTGATGCCCGAAAACTCCCTTATCCACCTGATGCTTTTGATGTGGTGATGATCTTGGGAAACAGTTTTGGTTATTTTGAAACAATCCAGGATGATTTAAGAGTGCTCAGGGAGGTATTTCGAGTTCTGAAACCTTGGGGCAGACTTCTCATCGATGTTGCTGATGGTGAATATCTAAGGGAACACTTTCAGCCCAGATCCTGGGAATGGATAGACAAAAAGCGTTTTGTCTGTCGGGAGCGTTCCCTTTCATTGGACAAACAACGTCTAATCTCACGAGAAGTGGTTACCCATGTAGAAAAAGGTGTTATTGCGGATCAATTTTATGCCGAGAGACTCTACTCTAGGAAGAGCCTGGACGAACTTTTGAAAACAGCAAGCTTTAGCGACATTACCCTTCATGGGGAGATGTCCTCGGATTCCAAGCGGAATCAGGATTTGGGTATGATGGAGCGACGCCTCCTCGTAACAGCCATAGTAAGAAAAGAATGGACGCCTATCAAGAGAAAAGAAGCAGTAAGAAATGTTGTGGTAATCTTAGGAGACCCCAAGAAACCGGATCCCTTAAAGCCATACCGTATTTTCGATGACGATGATTTCTACACCATCGATCAGTTGAAAGCAGCCTTAAGGGGACTAAAGAGCTATCAGTTTATATATCTGAGCAATCACGACACCTTACCCCAGGAATTGATGAAACTGAAAGGGAAAAGCGATCTTATTTTTAACCTATGCGATGAGGGTTATGACAACGATGCACAAAAAGAGCTTCATATACCCGCCTTACTGGAAATGCTTGGTATTCCATATACAGGTTCAGGACCTCAAACCCTTGCTTTTTGTTATGATAAATCGCTGGTGCGTGGGGTTGCAAAGGAATTAGGAATTGCTGTTCCAGACGCCTTTTTTATAGAGGCTCAAGATGTAAGCTTTAAACTTCCCGTTACTTTCCCCGTAATTGTCAAGCCCAATTTGGGGGATTCAAGTTTTGCAATTACCCAAAAAAACGTAGTAAACAATCTTGAGGAGTTGTTAAATGCTATCTCCGACATACGGAATAAATTTGGGTACAATAAGCCTATGCTTGTAGAAGAATTTCTCACAGGTAAAGACCTCAGTGTGGGCATTGTAGGTAACTCTCCTGGATCCTACACAGTGTTTCCCATTATTGAGCAGGATTACTCGGTACTTCCAGAAGGATTGCCCCGGATTTGTGGCTATGAGTCCAAGTGGTTTCCTAACTCACCTTATTGGAACCTCAAATCTATTCAGGCTACCATTCCGGAGGAGACAGAGAAATCCATTGTGGAGCAATCCTTAAAATTATTTCAGAGGCTTGGGTGTCAGGATTATGCCCGTTTTGACTGGAGGCTTGATGCAGAAGGTAACCCTAAACTTTTAGAGGTGAACCCGAATCCGGGTTGGTGCTGGGACGGGCATCTGTCGAAGATGGCAAAGATAGCGGCGATGTCTTATGCCGAAATGCTGGAGGCTATTTTGCGCGCAGCCGAACAACGGCTGGGAATTCAAACAACAAACAGTAAGGAAGAAGAACATGCTGCCAAAAATGCGCCTAACACGGTGTAAAAGACTACACTTCGCTTCGTCCAAATCCCGACAAGTTGGGACTTCTTTTTACACTGAAAACGTTAGGCGACATTTCATAACTTAAATAAAGAGGAAGGTGAGAGCTATGAATAGGGAAGAGATATTACGGAATGCAAAGAATCATTGTTTTTTTA
>CAYNOU010000019.1:0-41992 GCA_964398885.1 uncultured Candidatus Cloacimonadota bacterium
TAAAAAGTAAACTTATACAATGCAATTTTTTGTCTTGACAAATGGGTCCACCTCAATCTTATAAAAAATAAATGGTCAAAAAATCCTTAATAATTCAATAATTTTAATCGATGATGAGAGAATTAAATTAAAATTAGAATAAAAAAGTTATGATAGATAAAAAATTCCCATATAAATTTTGGAAATTGGGTAAAGATTTTAGAAGATATGCTGAAGTAATATTTATCAATAAAATTGATGGTGCAGATAGTCGTCCATTATACTTTATGATTGGTCATTCTTTTGAATTAATTTTGAAAGCATTTCTTCTTACAAAAGGATTTACAGAAGAAACTTTGTGTAAGAAGAAATATGGGCATAATCTAACAAATTTATTTGTAGCAGCAAAGAAATTTAATGAATTTTCAAAAATAATTAGATTAAGCAAAAATTTAGAATTATACATTAATGAGATTAGTGATTATCATAAAGATATGGATTTTAAATATATAGTAACAGGAATAATGTTTGTAAGACCTCCTAAAATTTTGTTTGAAAATTTAGATATTTTAATTAATGGGTGTGAAAAAATATGTAAAGATTTTATTTAAATAAAAAAAATTAATGATTTTTAAAAATATTAATTATTCTCTGGACTACAAATGAAAGAGGTTTAAAATGCAAAAATTGTTTGTAGGTATAATTTCTTTTTTATTTATTCTAATGTGTGTTAGTTGTGAAGAATATGAAAAGGACCCAAGTTTTATATTTCTTATTATTCTAGTGTGGGTTATTGCTCTTGGTATTCCGATATTGGTAACAGTTAAGAAAAAAAGAACTAAAAGAGAAAAAAATGCTGTTAAGAAAGAAATTGCTGAAGAAAATAAAATTAATGAAGATATAGAATTAAAGCTTTTAAATTACTATGAAGTTATTGATGTAATTGGTGAAAAAGAGAACCAATGGAATAGTTTGACTTTTCAACAAAGTTATTCTCTAGGATTTGTTAAATACATAGGTGGTATTGAATTCCTCGACGAGATTATTAACAATCAAAATATAGACAGGGAAAAAAGCAATATCGAATTCCACATTAAAGGTTTAGAAATTATCATACATTTATCTTCATTAGATAAATATCATATCGCTCTTAGTTCTTACAATATACAGTATTGGACAATTGAAAGTCAAAAAGATATTATTGGAAATAAATCAAAGTCAGTTGTAGGGCGTGCAATGGTTGATGGTATTTTATTTGGACCAGCTGGAGCAATTGTAGGAGGAATGACTGGACTTGGGGGAAAAAGAGTAACTATAAGTGGTGTTGATAATATAATTTCTATTTCATGCAATGATATGGGAAAAGAAAAAATGATATTATTTTCATGTAAAGATAGCAAATTGCAAAAAGTGTATGATATTTTTAAAAATAGTACCTTTGGTAATAAATTTAAAAGCCCTTCTGAGTTGATACCATATAATCAAACCGAAACAAGAAGCGAATTTAGCTTAGCAGATGAGATAAAAAAATTAAAAGATTTACTTGATGAAGATATATTAACAAAAGAAGAATTTGAAAAACAAAAGCAAAAATTATTGAACAAATGAAAGGTAGGTCAAATGAAAAATATTAATATAATTATACTTTCATTCACTGTTTTAATTTCTTTAGGTTGTTCGTCTAAAGTACCATCAGGATATAAAGAACTGGCTGCAAAGATGTATTCAGAACAAATACAAAAACCTATTAGTGAGTTTACAGATAGCGATTATTCATATAGTTTTTCTGATTTTGAAAGGTTTTGTAAATGGTATTTAGCTGATTTACCTTGTAAATTTGAATATACACCCTGTCTAGAATTGGCATACAACAAAGCAAAAGATATGGTTCTTATCTATGCACCAACTATTAAGGATAGTATCACTTTTATACAAGTTACATTTTTTATTAGTTTACAAAACTATTTTAAAAGATTATATTTTGATGAAAAGCTCCTCAAGGGAGCAACATTTGAGGATTATTTATTCGCTTATATAGATTATATGCCTTTATATGCTTCTATAAACTATAAGCAAAATGATAGTACAATTTCTACTAAACGTAGTACAGCTTCTACTTTAGTAAATTTATTAGAATTCGAACTAAGCAAACCTTTTGAATATGGTGAACTAGGACCAGGACAAAAGGCATTTGCATCAATTAGAAAGGATATATTAGGAAGTAAATTTTACAAAACTTTGAGTGAAAAACAAAAATTATATATGGAAGAGAATTCACTCTTGTTTTTACAATCTTTAAACGAAAAACAATCTGCCTTATATCGAGAATTTAGTAAAATGCTTGATTATTTAGAATAAAAAATTATTTGCTGGGAAATGTTCATCAAATGAATAAGGAGCTCTTCCAAAAGGATATTTCGGAAAAAGATATAACTCGCTGGCAATGTCCTAACTGTCAGAAAGGAAGATTATCTTTTGATAAAAAAATTAGTTATGATTTAACAAATTTAATTCCAGAAGAAGAGATAAATAGATTTGATTTTATCAAGTATCATAATATTGCCGGTTTCCTAAAATGTGATTATTGCAATAAAAAAGTTATGTTTTTAGCTTCAGCGTTATATTCACATAGTTCTCAACGAAATCCAATTAATAATAAAATAGTATTTGAAGAAGACGAAAGAATATTTTATCCGTATATATTTATTCCACCCTTAAATATAATAGAACTTAATGAATTAATTCCTGATGAAATCAAAAAAGAGCTTATAAAATCCTTTTCTCTTTATTGGATTGATTTTTCAGCTTGTGCTAATAAAAATAGAACTATCGTCGAATTAATTTTAAATCAACAAAAAATAAGAAAAACTTTTACAGACGTAAATGGGAAAAGACGAAAATCAACATTACATAAACGAATTCAACAATTCTCAAAAAAGAACCAAAAAGCTGCTGATTATCTAATGGCAATAAAGTGGGTGGGTAATACAGGAAGTCATTCAAATAAGCTAACGCGTGAAGGTTTGTTAGAGGTTTATGAAATATTGGAATATGTTCTAAATATTCTATATGATTCAACATATGAAAGATTAATGAAGAATATGTTAAAAATAAACAAAAAAAGGGGACCAATATATTGAATTGTAATTTAGTTATAGCTTTAATGCTAGGGCTGGTTCAATTTTGTAAATTGAACCATATGTTTGAAATGAGTGGTTCAGGTTACAAACCTGAACCAGCGAAAATGTTTTTATTAAATCCTAACCTTTAATAATTTTCCACAAACAATTCAAAATATTCTCTCGGATGAGCACACACAGGGCATTCTTCCGGTGCTTCAATGGATTCAACTATATGTCCGCAATTTCTGCATTTCCAGAATACCTTGCAATCTTTTTTGAATACAGTATGTTCTTTTACATTCTTGAGTAACTTTCTATATCTTTGCTCATGCCTTTTTTCAACAAGAGAAACTAATTGGAATGTTTTTGCAATTTCTGGAAAACCTTCTTCTTCAGCAACTTTAGCAAAATTAGGATATAAATCTGCCCATTCTTCGTTTTCACCATTTGCTGCGTATTCTAAGTTTTTCAAGGTATCAGAATATCCAACAGGATAACCTGCATTTATTTTTACTACACTTTCATTTAAACCATAATTAACCAGATGTTTCCAGAACAGTTTTGCATGTTCTTTTTCATTGTTAGCAGTTTCAATGAAAATTTCTTCAATTTGTCTGAATCCTTCTTTTCTGGCTACAGAAGCGTAATAGGTATAACGCATTCTTGCCTGGGATTCACCAGCAAAAGATTTCATTAAATTTTCTGCTGTTTTTGTTCCTTTTAGATTTTTCATTTTTTTCTCCTACATTTTTTGCCACGAACAAGCACGAACTCACCCCGTGAAATAACAGCGAAAAAAATGGTTGCTGATTAGAATATAAAAATATTTCACGGGGTGAATTTGTGGCTATTTAATTAACTTTTCCATAAACCGTGAATGTTACAATACTCTCTTGCTGATATTTCTTTTCCTTCAACCAAAAATTCTGCTTCTGGCTTATCTCCTGGATTTAAGAACTGCCTGTAAGATTTGTCATCAACAAGTAATTCAATCCATTCAATATAATGCTTTTCTTCCATTGGATGAGCAGTATTTTCACCAACTTTAACAATTACTTTTCCATCTTCTTTTTTTATAAACGGAACATGTTTTTCAATAGCCGAATCTTCAGTCTTTTCTTTCATAAGTTTCATCGGTTTTCCACAGCAGACGAGTTCTCCTTTACCGCCGTGAAGCACTTCTACAATATTTCCACAAATTTCACATTTGTAGACTTCCATTTTTTTTGCCATTTTATACCTCACTTAATTTAGATAATAAATTCTTACAGAATTTCTATAATAAAATTAAAATTTATTTATGTATCAGTTTATCTCATAGGCCATTCTACATCAAATTCCCCAAATTTATCGAAATTTTCCTTTTCTATCTCAAGCACCTTGAAGTGCTGCAACTCCATAGAAGCAATGTAAAGAAGCATTCTTTGGATATTTGGGACATCGTGGAATATATCAGATATTTCAAAATAAAAGTTAGCCGCTGCTTTTTCTGCATCCATTGCGTTTCTGAGAATTTGACTTAATGGTACATTCTCATCTTCAATAACTATCTTTGGGAGAGGAACTGGGGTTTTTTCTGGAAGTTCTATTTTTTTATTAGGAAATTTCTTTTCATAGAACCATTCAAAAAAGCTTTTATGCTTTTCTTCTTCATTTGCAAGAAATTTTAGCTTGTCTTTTAACATGGGATTTTTTACCCTGTCAGCTAATTGTGAGTAAAATTCTTTGCTTTCTATTTCACTTTTCATTGCAGTGAAGATTAAATTTTCAAGACTATACTTACTAAGATCCATAATATTCTCCTTTTTTTCTATTTTTCATGAGTTCTGCAAAATATGGAAAATTCACCTAACTTGTCATTCCCTTGTAAACGGGAATCCAGTAGGAATAAAGGTTTGTGGATTCCCAATCAAGTTGGGAATGACACGCGAATGCTATTTTGCAGAACTCATTCTATTTTTCTATATCCCTTTTAATCTCGGACAATTTTACAACATGCCGTCGCTCTTCTTCAATAATATTTTTTATTAATTCTTTTTGATGATCAAGTACGACATTTCTCATCTCCTGATAATATAGGACAGAATCTAATTCTTTATCTATGGCGAATTGAATTGCTTCTAAAGAGTTGTGTATTTTTTCAACATCTTCATCAAACTTATTAACAGAGAAAAGTACATTATCAACATAGGCTCGCAGGTATTCAAAATATTCACCAGGATAGCTCTCGGGTGGTTCATAGTTTTCAATCTGTGATAACATTTCTTTGAATGTTTTCTTATGAACCACTTCATCATCTGCCAATAAGGTAAACAATTCTTTAACTTTTGGCTCATCTAATTTTTCAACCATCAGGCGATAGAATTTCTCGCCGTTTTCTTCAATCCGTATTGCAAATTGATAAATCTCACTTGCATTGAATAGATTACTCATTTTTTATCCTCCCGTGAATTATTTTGCCACGAACAAACACAAACAAACACGAACTTTCACAAATTTAACAATTAAGGTTAAATATATTGTTTTTGTGTCATTTTGTGCTTGCCCCGTTAGATGCTCCTGTCCCGTTAGATGCTCCTGTCCCGTTAGATGCTTGCTATCTAATGGGATGCTATCTAATGGGATGCTATCTAATGGGGTAATTTTGTGGCTCATTTTATATTTCTTTATGTCTTTCATAAATTTCATCTGCTAATTTTTCTAATAGATTGAAATCTTCTTTTTTAGGATAACCTTTCACGAGAACAGTTGAAAGAAGTTCTATTTTAAGATTTGTAAGCATTCCTGTAATTTGTTCAATCATTCTTCCGCCCCATCCATAAGAACCTATTATTGATGCAAATTTAGTTTTAGGTCTAAGAACATTTGCAAGATAAGTTGCACTTACAACAGCAGGATGAGGTCCGACTAAGACGGTAGGTGAAGCAATTACGATAGTTGCTGCGTCAACAAGGGATATTGCCAATTCTCCAATATCAGTCTTTGTTAGATTGAATGGCTTTACTGTTATGCCTTTTTCAATTAGAGAATTTACAAGATAATTTACCATTTTTTCTACGCTTCCATGCATTGAGACATAAGGTATGATCACTTCATTTTTTACATCATCGGAAATCCAATCTTTGTAAGCATCAATGATAAATTCTGGTTTATTGTAAATAGGACCGTGACTTGGAGCGATAATTTCAATGTCCAGATTGCTGATTTTTTCAATATGCCTTTTAATATTATTTCTAAAAGGCATCATAATTTCCGCATAATATCTTTTTGCAGACTCATAAACTTTTTCAACATCTTTCACAAAAAAGTCACTAACAGCAAGGTGCGAGCCGAAAAAATCACAGGTGAACAATATTCTATCTTCTATTAAATAAGTTAACATTGTTTCAGGCCAATGAACCCAGGGTGCTAAAATAAATTTCAGATTTCTATAACCGAGTGAAATAGTATCTCCATCATTTACCATGATAAATTTTTCTTCTGGAATTGATAATAAATCCATAAGCATATTTTTACATTTTGGATTTGTTACAACTTTAGATTCTGGATAAAGTTCAAGTATTTTGGGTATTGTCCCTGAATGGTCTTGTTCTGCATGATTGGCAATGACATAATCAATTTTTTGCACATTCAATTTTTGAAGATTGTTTATTAGTTCATTCTCTTTATGAGGGTCAACCGTATCAATCAAAGCAGTTTTCTTTGAACCTTTTATTAGATAGGAGTTATAACTTGTTCCGTCAGGAAGAGGAATGAGTTCATCAAATAATCTTCTATCCCAATCAATAGCACCTACAGAAAATATTCCTGACTTTATTTCTCTTACAGCCATTTTTAATCCTCCCTGTCAGGGCGTTGAGACCGACTGTAGTTCAAACATATCTTTTCCAACTCCACAGACAGGGCAAACCCAATCGTCTGGAATATCTTCAAATGCTGTTCCGGGTTCTATGCCAGAATCCGGGTCTCCGACTTCTGGGTCATATACATAACCGCATACTGTGCATACATACTTTTGCATTTTCTTTGCCTCCTTCTTCTTAATTTTTGTCTTCGGAAATATAAGTTGGTGCTGTTTTTGGTGCTTTACCTTTTTTAACTTTATGATAATAATCATAGGTCATAGGTTTCTTATCATTAAGAATCTCTGCATCTATCACTTTGCCGATAAAAACTGTGTGAGTGCCCATATCTAAATTATTTATAACCTCACATTCTAAATAAGCAACTGTATAATCAAGAACAATTGGAGAATTGGTCGCACCAATCTTATAGTTAACATCTTTGAATTTGTTTATATCTTTGCCTGACTTAAAACCGAAATTTCCGATAAATTTCATTGTCGCATCTTCTGACAAAACTGAAATAGTAAAGACCTTGCTTTCATTGATAAATTCGTGAGTGAGATTCTCTTTGTTTATGCTAACTGCAACAGTTGGCGGTTCTGATGTAATCTGAAAAACAGTATTTGCAATCTGTCCGTTGAACTTTTCATCCGCTTTTGAACTAATTACATATAAACCATAACTGATTTTGTGTAAAGTTTGCTTATTCACTTTTAATCTCCTCAGCAGAGTATCCAGCACTTTTTATGGCCGATATAATCAACTCTGTTGAAACATTGCCGATTACCTCTACCTTTTTTGTTTTTAGATTGATAAATACATCTTTTATACCTTCCAGTTTTCTTATTGCATTATCTATTGTTTTTACGCAGTGCTGACAGGACATATCAGGGACACTAAATACGATGCTCTCTTTGTTAGATAATCCTTTTCTAATGGCACTCATCCTAGAAATCTCCTTTCCTCTAATTTTATCTTTTATCCTATTTAATATTGCTCGCAAAATAAATACAGAGAGCAGAATCGCTGATGCGGTTTTTAACCAATATGGAAGCATCTTCATCCCACCCGTTAGAAGATTTATATTATTCCCAGAAACTTTCCAGATATAATCAATAAGAAATCCAAAAAGAAGCGCTGTTATCATTATTGAAGAAAGATAAATGAACATTGTTTTTTTGCCAAGTTTTCCTGCGACGAAGGATAAGGTTGCAGTATTAGTTGCGGGACCTGCTATCAGAAAAACCAATCCTGCACCTGGTGCCATGCCTTTTAATATCAGCGAAGCAGCAATTGGAATGGAACCGGTAGCACATATATACATTGGTATTGCAATAAGAAGCATTATAGTATATGCGAGTATAGGGTTCCCAAGATATTGCTCGATAATATTTCCAGGTATAAGATATCCGATTATGCCACCTATCAATACTCCAATCAATACCCATTTTCCAACATCTTCAATCAGGTCAATAAATGCATATTGAAAAATACTTCTAATTTTTTCATTTATTGTATGAGAATGTGGAGAAGTGATATTACATATATTACACGAAAATTCTTCAGGATGAGCAATTTTTTTATCTTTTGATTTTTCTCCAAGATTTGTAAGAGTTCCGCCTAAGATTCCTGCAAAAAATGCAGCAACAGGTCTTATGATTGCAAATAAAGGTCCAAGCAAAGAATAAGTTGCAAGTATTGAATCTATACCAGTGGTTGGAGTTGAGGAGAGAAATGATATTGTTGAGCCTTTTCCAGCACCTTCTTTTCGTAAGTATGCTGCGACAGGAATTACACTACAAGAACACAAAGGTAAAGGCACACCAAAAATTGAAGCTTTTACTATTGACTTTATATTATTACCGGAAAAGTGTTTGTATATCTTTTCTTTGGGAATTAGTATGTTTAATAATCCTGCAATTAAAAATCCAAAGAGAAGATATGGGGACATTGCCAAAAGTAAGTTCCAGACTTCTTTTATAAATCCTATTATAATTACAAGCATAAATTATTCCTTAAAATAGCAAAATCTAAATAATAAATAAATTTCAAATGACAAATTCCAAATAACAAATGAATGACAAAGGACAAAGCCCCTGCCTACCAAAGTGAAATGGCGAGCAGACAAATGTCTAATAATCTTCCATATCTATTAATCTTAAATCCATTTTGAAGCCTTGATAGATTTTAAAGATTAATTTTGGATACCCATTTTCCGTAATATTTTGAAGAGTGAATTCTTTATTTAACATTTGACATTTAAAATTTTATTAGAAATTTGAAATTTGTAATTTGTCATTAAATTGACTACTTTTTAACAAAAGACAAAGATATTATTGGGAATATTATTGGTTATCCTATATCTCATTTGCTTTTCAAACATTCTTTACATATCCCTTTAAAATAACCATGCAATTCTGTTATTTTATGTCCATCAACATATCCTTTTTTAAAATATGGGCATTCAATATCTATATCATAAATTTTTCCACATTTTTCACACAAGAAATGATGATGCGGTTTTGTGTTTCTATCATATCTCAATTCTGTTCCTGTTATGATTAATGGTAAAACAAGACCTTTTTCAACAAATAAATTAAGAGCATTATAAACAGTTGTTTTTGAGATAGTGGGGATATCATTTACGACTTCATTATATATCATATTAATAGTTGGATGATTGTTATTTTCTTCAAGATATTTCAGAATTCTCAATCTTTCGTAAGTTGGCTTAATTCCTGCTGCCTCTAAAATTTCTTTTAATTTTTTCATATTTGAAACCATTACAGATTTATATTCAATAATATACAAAAAAGTTAATTCATTGTCAAATCATTTCTGTTCCTTAATAAAAAAAATAGCAATATGTACTGAAAAATTTGACAATATATGCAGATATGCATATATTTACATATATGATAAAAGAAGTTGAAAAATATAAGGCAATAGGGGAAGAAACAAGACTTCGTATATTACGAATTCTTATAAAGGCTCAAATTGAGATTTGTGTTTGTGAAATAATTGATGTATTAAAAAAACCTCAATATAACATCTCAAAAAATCTTTCTATTTTAAAAAAAGTAGAACTGGTTGAAGAAAGACGGGATGGTAGATTAATGATGTATAGAATTAAAGATGATAATTACTTTAACAAAAAAATATTCGAAAGCATTTCTTTAATTAAAGATGATAGCAATCCTGCGTTTAAAGATGATTTTGACAATTTAGAAAAAAGACTCTCTTTAAGAGAAAATGGAAAATGTATAATAACCCAACCCAGATAAACATGAAATCACAAATCACAAATTACAAATATCAAATAAATTCTAAATTACAATTTTTAAATTTCAAACTAATTGTAATTTTTAATCTAAGTTACACGAATATTAAAAATAAAATACTATAAACCATAATTTTTTTTATAATTATGAATGTAGTTATGTGCATATAAGCATATTCGGAAAGTATATATGAAACATTCATGTCAATCCCGACTTGTCGGGAACGCACCCGTCTGGGCGCCGAGCCTGAAAGGAAGATGAAAATAACACACCCCTAATTCTCCTCTGGAGAATTTTTCCCCTCTTATTAGAGGGGAATCAAATAAATCCCCTCTTGCCTGTCCGTCCTCTGGCGGAAGAGGGGTGGATGCCGATGAAATCGGCAGACAGGGTGTGTTTCTGCGGTGAGGTATTTTCATATGAAAGAATGGAAAAAATTATTAATTATAATTGGAGCATTTCTTGGGTTCTATTTTATTCCTGTAAGTAAACCTGTTGTATCAAATGCAATGTTAGAAGCTTTTTTTATGCTTCAAGAATATGCGAAAGAACACATCTTATTATGTCTTGTTCCAGCGTTTTTTATTGCAGGCGCAATTGCAAATTTCATCAGTCAAGGTGCTGTTATGAAATATTTTGGAGGTAAGGCTAATAAGGTTTTATCATATTCTGTTGCTTCTGTTTCTGGAACGATTTTGGCTGTTTGTTCCTGCACAGTTCTTCCTCTTTTTGCAGGGATTTATAAAAGGGGAGCAGGACTTGGTCCAGCTATAGCATTTTTGTATTCAGGACCTGCAATTAATATTTTAGCAATTATAATGACAGCAAGAATTCTTGGAGTAGAAATAGGTTTGGCAAGAGCATTGGGAGCAGTCATTTCTTCAATTGTAATTGGTTTGCTTATGCATCTTATTTTTATAAAGGATGAAAAGAAAAAAACCAATAGCGACCTGATAATTCCTGAAAATACAAAAGAAGAAAGACCTCTGTCGAAAACTGCATTATACTTTTTTAGTATGATTGCCATTCTTGTTTTTGTAAATTGGGGTAAAGATGGATCTATAAATATTTGGAATTTAATTTATCAGTATAAATATATTATTACTGGTTTCTTTGCATTATTATTACTAATTATGTTAATTTTTTGGTTTAAAAAGGATGAATTAAAAAGTTGGACTCTGTCATCCTGGAATTTTGCCAAACAGATTTTACCGTTACTTTTTGGTGGTGTGTTGATTGCAGGTTTTTTACTTGGAAGACCGGGTCATATAGGTATTATCCCACAGGAATGGGTAAGTGAGCATGTAGGTGGAAACAGTTTATTTGCTAATTTTTTTGCTTCAATTGTAGGTGCATTTATGTATTTTGCGACATTAACAGAGGTACCAATACTTCAAGGATTAATTGGAGCAGGTATGGGTAAAGGACCTGCATTAGCACTTTTACTTGCTGGCCCTGCACTCAGTTTACCGAATATGTTTGTTATAAGAAGTGTAATAGGAACGAAGAAAACACTTGTTTACATATTACTTGTTGTGATTATTGCTACATTCAGTGGGATGCTTTTCGGATTATTTTCATTGATGTAGACTGAGTAGAAATTAATCTAAACTGATTATGAAGTCAATGATCTTTAAATTATTTCATCAGTCTTAATCAATTATTTTTCTATTTACCCCGTTAGATATTTATTATTGTATATAGATGTTATATTCGATATAGAATATTTATTAAAAAAGAGATATCAATCATTCCAAATAAAGTTATCTAACGGGGTCTAAATCAATAAAGAAAGGAGATATATAAAAATGAAGATTGAAATCTTGGGTTCAGGATGTCCAAAATGTATTAAAACAATGGAGAATGTTAAGAAAGCAGTAAAAAAATCGTGTATTCAAGCAGAAGTAGTTAAAGTAACAAAAATTAACGACATTATGAATTATGGAGTAATGGTGACACCAGCTCTGGTTATAGATGGAAATGTTAAAGTTGCAGGCAGAATACCAACAACAGATGAGATACAAAAATGGATAAGCGAAGAAAAATAATTTACGGATGTGATTTAAATGAGAAAAGAAGAAATAAAGAAATTCGTAAGAAAAGGTTATGCAAGAATAGTCAAACAGAATAGTTCATGTTGTGTTCCTGTAAGTTCTTGCTAAGGATTGAATAGATACTGTAGTTATAACTACACTGGTTATATTTTCAGTATTGAAGTTTTTTAAGTATTTAGAAAAATCTAAAAAATCAAGAATATACTCAACAAGAGATTATAATGAAAAATAATATGATTAAAGTAATAACTATTGTAATTTTAATAATTGTAGTAGCTTTTGTAGTTTTTATAAAAAATAGGGATAAGAAAGAAATTAGTATGGAAGAAATTGTCTTAAAAGAACCACAAAATAAGTTTGATATCTCCGAATCCATTAAAGAATCTAATACAGAAGCTGTAGAGCAACCAAAAGAAAGCCAGAAAATTTCAAAACAACAAAAACAGATTTCCGAAAAACCAAGAGTAAAAAAACCGAAGATTGAAAAAAGTGAGATAGTGGAAAAAAAGGTAGAGAAGAAAATAGAAAAAAAATCAGGAATACAAGTGACTTTTATTGAACTAGGCTCACTAAGTTGCATTCCTTGTAAAATGATGCAACCAATTATGGAAGAAATTGAGAAGGAATATACGAACCAGGTAAAGGTTGTTTTTTATGATGTCTGGACTCCAACAGGAAGACCTTATGCTCAGGATTACCGCATTAAGGTAATTCCAACACAAATTTTTTTAGATAAAGACGGAAATGAATATTTCAGACATGAAGGATTTTTCCCAAAAGAAGAATTGGTTAAAATCTTAAAGCAAAAAGTTATTGAATAAGTATGTTAGAACTTTTTACTTTTTTGGGCAACGCTATTCAAGGAAATTTCTTTTTAGCAATAATTGGCGCGTTTATATGGGGAATGCTAAGCATCTTATTAAGCCCTTGCCACCTGGCAAGTATTCCTTTAATTGTTGGTTTTATTGACGGACAAGGTAGAATACCTACAAAAAGAGCATTCTGGTTGGCAAGTCTATTTTCTATTGGTATCCTAATTACTATTGCAATTATTGGTCTAATTACAGGACTTTTAGGAAGGATGTTGGGTGATATAGGTGCTTATGGAAATTATATAGTTGCAGTAATTTTTTTTATTGTGGGTCTTCATCTTGTAGGAGTTATTTCACTTCCTTTTTTGGGACAATCAGGCCAACCAAATTTCAAGAAAAAAGGTATATTAGCTGCTTTTATTCTGGGTCTCGTTTTTGGTATTGCTCTTGGTCCCTGTACATTTGCATATATGGCGCCTATGCTTGGAATTGCATTTAAAATAGCAACTACACAATTTTTCTTTGGAGTGGGATTAATATTAATATATGGCATTGGACATTGTTCTATAATTGTATTTGCCGGAACTTTTTCAGAAATTGTTCAGCACTATTTAAACTGGAATGAGAAATCGAAAGGTGCGATTATCTTAAAAAAAGTTTGTGGGATTCTTGTCATTTTGGGTGGAATTTATTTAATCTGGATTGCATGAAAGAGGTGAAAATTATGCCAAAATATATTAAACGTGAATGCATCTGTTGTGGACTATCGATTCCAGGATTAAGAATGCTTAATCTAACCGATAATATCAAAGCAGGGGTAATAGGCCTAGATGAAATCATTGAAGATTTATATAGAGAAGGAAGAAAACCTGATCACGATACTGCTTCAGAGGTAGTCAAAAGACTGGCGAGTGAAAATTATATTGCACCAGGTTCACGAAAGCGATATGAGGATGCTGTATTAAAATATTTTAAGAGATATTATGAACATAAGAAAGGAGTCAAGGATGCAAAAATCCTTGATTGAACAACTAAAGCTTAAAATTTGGAGGTAGTTTATGTCTAAAGAAGAAAGAAAACTGAATGTTTTTGAGAAGTATCTATCAGTTTGGGTTCTGTTATGCATTGGATCAGGAATAACTCTTGGTAAACTTGCTCCAAATGTTGCGAAATATCTGGATAGTTTGGCTATATATGTTGGTAAAGCCCCAGTTGTCTCACTGCCTATTGCGATTTGTCTATTCTTTATGATGTATCCTATTATGGTTAAAATTGATTTTGGAGTAATAGTAAAAGCAGGAAAATCAGTAAAACCTGTTGGCCTCACTTTATTTGCCAACTGGGCTATAAAACCATTTACAATGTATGCAATATCTATCCTTTTTCTGGGTTTCCTTTTTAATAAATTTATTGGTCCTAATATGACAGATATTGTTAATCTTCCACCAGGAGCAGATTGGGTAGTGGGTTCAGTTCATGGTGCGGGAACAGTTGTTACTCAAAATGGTATTAAATTACTTGAAATACCACTCTGGCGAAGTTATCTAGCTGGATGTATACTTCTTGGAATTGCTCCTTGTACCGCAATGGTTCTATTATGGGGATATCTTGCAAAGGGAAATGATGGACATACTTTAGTTATGGTGGCAATAAACTCATTAACTATGTTATTACTTTATGGGCCACTTGGGGGATTCTTACTTGGAGTTGGCAGACTACCTGTACCATGGCAGGCTTTACTGTTATCTATAAGTATTTATGTTGCATTACCATTAATTGCAGGATACTTTTCAAGAAAATGGATTATAAAGGCAAAAGGAGGAGAGTGGTTTAGAAAAAAGTTCTTGCATCTTCTTACCCCAGTATCAATAGTTGCATTACTTTTTACTCTTATTCTACTCTTTTCATTTAAAGGTGATATAATTATCTCCCATCCACTTACAATTCTCTGGATAGCAATACCACTCTTCATCCAAACAAATTTAATATTCTGGTTAACATACGGATTAGCAAAACTGTTGAAACTCCGATATGAAGATGCGGCTCCTTCTGCTATGATTGGGGCAAGTAATCACTTTGAAGTAGCAATAGCAACGGCAACTATGATATTTGGTTTATCTTCGGGAGCAGCATTGGCAACTGTTGTTGGTGTTTTGATTGAAGTGCCAGTAATGCTAATGCTTGTTTCGGTTTGCAAAAGAACTTGCTATTTATTTAATGAATGTAAGTTAGATTTTACTTGGTGTAAAAAAAGATATACTTATGAGGAGATTGAAGAAACATTATGATACAATGTAAAAAGCATTTTAAAGGTGCATTATTGTAAGGTGCTACACTCAAAGAAATTTCCTACATTATGGCTTTAACTTTTCGTGAGAGTGCTGGTTCAGATGATTGCTGGACTCATGATGTGTTATTAGATTATGAAAAAATAATGAAAGAAAATATAGCATGTTGTCCGAAATAATTAGCCAGAAAAAATTAAGAAAGGAATTGTTATGAAAAGATTCTTCATATTGATCATATTTTTAGGATCATCATTACTTATCGCTGATGAACCACAAACTCAGAAAAATTATTATAGGCAGTATCTGGAACATCCAACTTATGAGAATTTCAAACAAGCAATTGAATATTATTCCTCAGAAATTGAGAAGGATACAACAAATCAAAGTTCACGAATTATGCTCTCGTACTTGCATTTGAATGAGATAAAAAAACAGATTAATGAATTAGAATACAAAAAAGAAACATTATCAAATGGCGAGAAATTCCAATTTGCTAATTTATTATTATCTTTATGTGAATTTGACAAAAGTATAAAAATTTATGAAAGCCTAAATGAGCAATTGCCAAACTGGTCTTGTCCATGGAGGCATAAAGGTGAAGCTTATTGGAAGATAGGCAAATTGGTAGAATCTGAATCTGCTCTTTTAAAAGCTATTGAAACTCGTGTTGAGCATTATGATGCTTATGTGATGTTGTCAGAAGTTCAGTACGATATGAATAAAAAGGAAGAGGCATTGAAAACCTTGGAAACTGGGCTTTCATATAAAGGGAAGGATATCGAAGACCCTGAAAAAGAAGTATCTGATCTGGATGTTCAATTTTTTTATATGAAACTTTTAGAGGAAAATAATAGAATAGAAGATTATAATAATCTTAAGGAGAAATTACAAAAATCAGCGCCAGATGCGGAACATTGGAAAGAATTTTAAATTAAATAGAACTGCTTATAGCTTTTCAAATATGAATATGTAGGGTAAAATTGTATAAAGTATTAAAAATTATTTAATTAGGAGATTTTATTTTTTATGAAACTTTCACTTAAAAAAGGATTTAGTTTTGGTCTAACCTCTGGAATAATAACAACACTTGGACTTATGGTTGGATTACATTCTGGTACGCACTCAAAAATTATTGTTTTGGGGGGAGTCTTGACAATAGCAATAGCTGATGCTTTTTCAGATGCATTGGGTATTCATATTTCAGAAGAAGCTGAAAATAAACATACTACCAAAGAAATATGGGAATCAACCATTTCTACTTTTTTCTCAAAGTTTTTATTTGCATTAACATTTATTATTCCAATCTTATTATTTAAACTTTCAACAGCGATTGTAGTAAGTATAATTTGGGGGCTATCAATTCTTGGTATACTAAGTCATAAAATTGCAAAAGAGCAAAAAGTGAAATCCCTGGGAGTTATTGCAGAGCATTTGATTATTGCCTTAATAGTTATTTGTATAACGCATTTTGTTGGGGATTGGATATCTATTACTTTTGGGTAGGTATCGCTATAAGAGATATCAATAATTTTTATTTAAACACTTCTCCTGCTTCTTTATACCAAAGTACAAGGTCAAGATGGCTCATTGGAATACCAATATCTTTAGAAAATTTTTTCATCTTCTCTTCAATCTCAAGATATTTTTTCTTTGACAGTAGATTTGGAATTTCATCAATTACTTTTAATAACTTCAAGTTTTTCAAAATATGTCTATCCAGAATTGCAAGATTTTCTCCTAATCCAATATTTCGTAGAAAATGACTTGCTTCTTTGTAACCAAATCCTTTTATATTCTGAACCAACCATTCTCTTTTTTTATAAATATCTTTGCTACCTCTGAAGAAGTTTGAGACATCCGCAAAGTTTCTTCTTGCTTCAACTATATATCCCGCTTTGTTATTATTAAATCGGACACCATATAATTCTTTTGCAATTTGGTTTTCATTTCCCTTGAATAATAGATTTTTCTCTATAAGATTCTGCACAGCTTTCCAGCATGTTTTTGCTCTGGATTGAGGAGTTAATATGCAAAACACAAGTTCAGCAAAAATATCTTCATCATTTCCTGCCCCTCCAATTTGCTTAAATTTATCAAGCCTTGATTGGATTTCATCTTTTATTGTTGAATAGATTTCTTTAATTTCTACAATATAATCATTCATTTCTTTTATTTCACATTAGTATCTTGTTTTAATTTACTATAATATTGTTGAATAATTATTCCTGTTATAATAAAGACCAACCCAATTATAGTTGAAAGAAATATTGTTTCCCCAACAATAATGCTTATTACCATAAGAGATAGGAACGGGGTTAAATAAATAAGATTACTTACTTGGGCTGTTGTCTTTGATAAATTTAAAGCTTTTAACCAGATTATAAAAGTAATTCCCATTTCAAATATTCCTACATAAACAGCACCTAACAAGCTCCTGTAATTTTGGATCATAATTATTTTTCTGAAATCTCTAAGTAATCCTAAAATAAGAATAAAAATAAATCCAAATGCAAAGTTCAAGAATAACTTTATAACTACATTTCTCTTATCCTTGATGTTATAAATCCAAAATAACGCCCAAATTACCGCACTTCCAAGTGGAAGCAAGTCACCTTTTAGGTTAGAAAATTCCAATGCTGAAAAATTTCCTTTTGTTGAAATAATAATGACACCAATAAAACTAATGACAATCGCAAAAATGCTTATCAATTTTATCTTCTGTTTTAGAATAGGGATGGATAGTAAAACTAACATTATTGGCCATGTATAGTTTAATGTGATTGCTTGCTGTGCTGGTAGTATTGAGTATGCCTTAAAAAGGACAAGATAATAAAGAAACGGATTTAAAAAACCAAGAACTGCTGAATGTAAATAATCTTGAAATGTACAGGCTTTTAGTAACTTTAATTTATTTTGTATAAGAAGAATAAAAAATAATAGGATTACAGAAACAAAGGAAGCAAAAAATAGTAATTGAATGAAGTTTAAATATCTTAATGAGATTTTAAAAGCAGAAGCAACAGTTGACCAAAGAAGCAGAGCAAGAATTGCATAAGTGTAAGCATGCTTTTGATTTCTATTGGTTATTTAGGCTCCTCCTATAAAAGTAGTAGTATTAAAAAAGGATTAATTTATTCCTAATTATTTTCTTATAAACAGCTTACTTAAAAGGTTTATTTAAAACAAAGTTCAATAAATTTATAATTATATACCCAATAATTTTGATACAGTTTTTTGAAATGTCTCAGGTTCCACAGGTTTATCAATATATGCATCAGGTTCTGCGCCCAAAGTAATTCCCATATCTTTGGCATCGTATCTTAGACCTGTGGTTGTTGCAATTCCAGTTAACATAATAACCGGAATATTACTTGTAATAGCTTCTTTTTTTAATTCTTTAAAAACCTGGAACCCATTCATTCCAGGCATCTGGATATCAAGGACAATCAAATCTGGCTGGAAGCTTAAAGCTTGCTGGAGACCAGCAATTCCATTATTGGCAGATTGGATATTGAATTCTCCTATCGCTGAAATCATTGCTTCACAAAACTCAATACTATCTGGCTCATCATCCACAAGTAAAATCTTTTTTAAATCTGACATAACAACTCCTCCTTAATAAATAATTCTCTTTTTATTTTGATGTTTTCGTTCTTTTTATGGGCAATACAAGAGTAAAAGTAGTTCCTTTGCCCAATTTTGATTTTACTTTTATATTACCATTATGTTCTTTTATAATCTTATGCGTAACAGCAAGACCAAGTCCAGTACCTTTAGAACCTTTTGTGCTGAAGAATACTTGAAACAATTTTTTCTGAACTTCAGGAGGCATACCGATACCATTATCAGAAATGTCAATCTTGAAATATTTGTTGCTGATAATTTCAGATGTAACCTTAACTTGAGCATCTTCTAAATTTTCACATGCATCAACCGCATTGGATACTAAGTTGAGAACACATCTTTTAATACCTTTTGGGTCAATTTCCACTTCGGTAAGTTCTTGATTTGGTTTCCAGGTGATAGAAACTCCTTTTTCTTTAGCTTTCTGCTCCATCAAATTACAAACGGATTCAACGATTACATTAATGTTAGTTAATAAATATTCTGGTTTTCGTTCTTTTGAATATGAGAGCATATCCAACACAAGATCTTGCATGAAAATATTATTTTTTTTGACTATATCCCAACCTTTTTGAATTTTGGAACTGTCTTCCTTTTTTAAACCTAAGTCAACAATAAATGAACCGCCTTGAATACCATTCAGGACATTTTTAATACAGTGTGCGAGTCCTGCCACTGTTTGTCCGATTGCCGCCATACGCTCACTTTTAACTATCTCTCTATGCAATACAGCATTTTCAATTGCTATAGCAGATTGGTCAGCTATTGCTTCTAAAAACATTAAGTCCTGATTATTAAAATCGGTATTATCTAATTTATTTAAAACTTCAATTGCTCCCAATGTGCGATTGGTAGAACTCATTGGTACACAAAGAATTGACTTTGTTTGGAATCCACTTTTCTTATCCGCTAATTTGAAAAATCTAGGATCTTTTGATACATCATTTACAATAGCAGGTTTTTTGGTTTGAATAACTACTCCAACAACCCCTTGACCGGGTTTCATTCTAATCTGCTTTATTATTTTGGCTTTTTCGCCCTCAGTAATATGAAAAAGCAAATCTCCTGTTTCCTCATCTATCAGCACAAGAGATGAAGCCTCAACTTTCATAACATTTGTTGTTACATCCATTATAGACTTTAATACTTTGTCCAATTCAAGATGTGAATTGATTGCATGGCTTACTTTAAATAATGCCTTTAATTGAGTGGTGTCTATTAAATCTGCCATAAATTTTCCTGTACCTATTTATATGAAAGAGTTTAACAAAATTTAATATTTACAATAAGATATACTATCTTTTTTAGATTTTTTAATTTTTTTCATATTTTAAAGTCAAGTTTTTTATCATATTAGAAAGATTTTTGTTTTATCAATACATCTCTCTTAGGTATTTTATCTCTTTATCTTTCAGAAATCTCCAGTCACCTTTTGATAGTCTGCCTAATTTTATTCCACCTATCTGAACTCTTTTTATGAAAACAACTTTGCTACCAATTTTATCTACCATTTTTCTGATTTGTCTATTTCTACCTTCATATATTGTTATTCGCAATTTGGTTAAATCGTTAGATTGATTGTAACTTTTGGTAAACACTTTTGCTGGTAAAGTCTTACTATCTTCTAATATTATACCGGCTCGTAAGTTATTTATCTGGGATTGAGACAGTTTGCCTTTTACTTTAACAATATATACTTTGGGAATTTTTGTTTTTGGATGTAGTATTCTATTAGATAAATCACCATCATTTGTTAATATCAACAGACCGCTGGATGATTTGTCTAACCTGCCAATAGAAAAGATTCTCACTGAAAATTTTGGGAGTAATTCAAAAATTGTCTTTCTTTTGAATGGGTCTGAAGCTGTAACTAAGTATCCTTGAGGTTTATTCAGCATAAGATAGATTTTCTGTTTTGATATTTTGAGCAATTTACCGTTAAAAGTAATTCTGTCTTTCTCTATATCAATGTCAGTAGACAAGTCTTTGACAATTTTTCCATTTAGTTTGATTCTACCATCAAGAACAAATTTTTCACATGCACGTCTTGAGCCTAATCCTGCTTGAGCTAAGAATTTATTGATTCGCATTATAAATTAAATGCTTTGGGCTACCATTGTTCAACTGAGTTTCCTAAGATAATATCACATAAATCATAAATAATTTCACGGCATGCATCTTCTTCAGTTAAATTTTCAACATCACTTTCTGTTTCTTGCTTATTTTCTTGATTACCATAAACAGCACTTAAAGACAAATTCTTATTCTGCCAGATTGTTGAACCCTTCGTCATATCTTTAACCTCAGTTGAAAAGCGAATTGTAATCTGCCATTCTTTCGGATCTTCCTGTATATCATAGGAAAAAACAGTTTTATCATAAGATAAAACAGAACCATTTACATCCATATCAGCACCGTCAGCCATAACTTGCAGGCGATTATCTGAGATGAATCCTTCAGTTAAATAGGTAGTAATCAATTCAGGAAGGTCATATCGGTCCGAGTTATTTTCAAACTCTGAAATCATAACTGTCTTAAGATGAGGATTAGCACGAGTATAAAATGAATAATGACCGCATTCAGGTAAGTATAAAATTATTCCGATTAAAGGAATTAATAATAACTTTTTCATTTAAAATCTCCAAAAATTAAAAAAGTGTCTGTTTATTTATTTGTCAAGGTTAATAAAAATATTGACTAAAAATATACTTATAATTGATTTGATTTCCTGTATAGGCTTGGCCTAGCCAAGACTGATTGGAGGATAGATGGAACAAGATAAGATATTAACTATACAAGAAGTAGCGGAGATGCTGAAGGTATCTCCTGAAACCGTATTGAATTTGCTTTCTCAAAAAGAGATTAAAGGTATAAAGGTTGGGAATCAGTGGCGGTTTATGAGAAGTGATATTGAACAGTGGCAGACCGCCCAGGGAAAACCAAATGTTGAAAAGATTGCACTTGAAAATGTAGTTAGTCGTTTCTTTTCTTTTATGAATAGTGATTTTATTTTGATGGACCTAAAGGCAGAGAACAGGTTTGAAGTTTTAGCCGAAATGGCTGAATTTGCTAAGAAAAACAAAGTTTGCACAAAACAAAGCTGGCTTTTTGATATGCTGATTAAAAGGGAAAGATTGATTTCAACCGGTATTGGAAATGGTATTGCATTTCTGCATCCCCGAAATGTGTTTCCTGAAGAGATCAGTTTTTCAGGGGTTCTTCTTGGTATCTCCAGGAAAGGGGTTGACTTTAGAGCAATGGATAATTGTTCAGTTAATCTTTTTGTACTTATATTAATGAAGTCTGAACAACAACATCTTTTTGTTCTTTCATATTTAAGCCAGTTGTTTCGGGATGAGTCCATTAGAGAAAAGATTATGAAAGCAAAAAACAAAAAGATAATTCTTGAGTTGCTGACACTTAAGATTAAATAATTCATTTTAGTTTTTACACTATTTTGAATTAGAAATTAAAAATAATTACATAGATTTCTTTAATATTTGAAAAAATATTTTTATATTTTAAGCTAATTGAGTTATTAGTTTCTACACATAAAAATGGTGGGCCCAAGAGGGCTCGAACCTCTCACCGCCCGGTTATGAGCCGGGAGCTCTACCAGATGAGCTATGGGCCCTATCCGCCAACTCCGAGACGGGGTCCCGAAAATCGGGTTTGGCGGATAAAGTTTTTAAAAACTTTTATTAGTTATTTCTGTCAAGTTTTAATAGAAAAAATGAATGATTATTGCCACAAAGACACAAAGCTTGAATATTAATTTTTTTTGATGGTTATCCCTTTAAAACAGCAAAATAATTTTATACATATATTTAAGATATGTTTTAGTATACTAAAATGGTATTAAAGAATTACTTAGAATTTAACGGAAAAGTAATGTTCTGCAACTTCACCCTTCGTAGCAGTAGAACTGCTACTGCGAAGGATGAATCCCTGACGGCTCCTTTTACCGTATATAGAGTCGTCTCCGCAAGCTGGCGGATCCGTGACGAAAAAACCCATAGTAAATCTTAGTGCCTTTGTGCCTTCGTGGTTAAGTATTTAAAAAATGGATAAATTTAAGTTAGTTTCTGACTATAAACCCAAAGGAGACCAGCCTAATGCAATTTCTGAATTAACAGAAGGAATACTAAAGAACAAAAAACATCAAACTCTTTTGGGAGTTACTGGCTCGGGCAAAACTTTCACAATAGCAAATGTTATCAAGAATGTCAATCGTCCTACATTAATAATTTCTCATAATAAAACTTTAGCTGCTCAACTCTATGGAGAGATGAAACAGCTTTTTCCTGAAAATGCTGTTGAATATTTTGTAAGCTATTATGATTATTATCAGCCAGAAGCCTATTTGCCAATAACTGATACTTATATTGAGAAAGATGCTGATATAAATGAGCAGATTGATAAATTGCGTCTTCGTTCAACAATGTCTCTGATGGAACGCAGGGATGTTATTATTATTGCAAGTGTTTCCTGTATATATGGATTAGGTGTTCCGGAAGATTATCGTGAATCTTTGATTGATTTGCATATTGGACAAGAATTAGAAAGGGATGGGTTGCTCAGAAAATTAGTTGATATTTTTTATGCAAGAAATGATTTTGAATTTCAAAGAGGAACTTTTAGAGTTCGTGGCGATGTTGTAGAAATATATCCTGCATATCTGGAAAATTCAATTCGGGTAGAATTCTCATATAATCGGATTAGTTCGCTCAATCGTATAAATCCTCTTACCGGGGAAATTCTGGAAGAATTAGGAAAATATTCTGTTTATCCAGCAAAACATTTTATTACATCTCCTCAGAAGCTTGAAGCTGCTCTTGATAGCATAAAAAAAGAACTGGAAGAAAGAATCAAGTGGTTTAAATCAAGAAATATGTTATTGGAGGCTCAAAGGATAGAGCAACGTACAAATTTTGATTTGGAAATGCTTAAGGAGGTGGGATATGTATCTGGAATAGAAAATTATTCCAGGCATCTTTCTGGTCGTAAACCCGGGCAAAGACCGTATTGTTTGTTGGATTACTTTCCAGCAGATTATCTAATAATAATTGACGAGTCACATGCCACAATACCCCAACTTCACGCAATGTATGGTGGAGATTATTCAAGGAAGAAAAGCTTGATAGACTATGGCTTTCGACTTCCGTCTGCTTATGATAATCGTCCTTTAAAATTTGATGAGTTTGGGGAAATGATTAATCAAGTAATTTATATGTCTGCTACCCCGGGAGATTATGAATTGGAAAAATGTAATGGCGTATTTGTTGAGCAAGTTGTGCGTCCAACCGGACTTATAGACCCTGAAGTGATTCTTAAACCAGCAGAATATCAGGTTGATGACCTTCTTGAGCAAATACAAAAGCATGTTAAAAAAAATCAACGAGTTTTAGTAACAACCTTAACAAAAAAGATGGCTGAAGACCTTACGGAATATGTATCTCAAACTGAGCAAAAAGTGAAATACTTACATTGTGATATTAATACATTAGATAGAACAAAGTTAATTCGTGAGTTAAGGCTTGGTGAAATTGATGTGCTTATCGGAGTAAATCTTTTAAGAGAAGGACTTGACCTGCCAGAAGTTGCACTCGTAGCAATTTTAGATGCTGATAAAGCTGGATTCTTGCGCTCCGAAAGGTCGCTTATTCAGACAGCTGGAAGGGCAGCCAGAAATATTGATGGTAAGGTTATTTTATATGCTGATGAGGTTTCTAAAGCTATGAAAAAAGCAATCTCAGAAACTAATCGTCGCAGAAATGTACAGAAGAAATATAATGTTGAGCATAATATAACTCCTGCATCAATTCAGAAAACTATTGACAATATTATGCTTTCTACCGCAGTTGCAGACCAAAAAGAAAAAGAGAAAATAAAAAAGGTTGATTTCAAGCAATATGTTAATATAAATAATCGTGATGATGCAATAAAATTGCTTATGCAAGAGATGAAAAGATTAGCAAAACAACTAAGGTTTGAAGAAGCTGCCGAGATAAGAGATAGGATTCTTGAATTGAAAGAGATGTGAATAAAATGGCTATCATGCCTGAGGTCATGCCATAGGCAGATCCTCCTCTGGAGGGCAGATCCGCCTTTGGCGGAAAGCCGTCATAAATGGTCATAAGCTCATGCGGAGCGTCATTAAATAGTCATTATGTTAGGACCAAATAGACCAAAAACAAAGTGAGCAAAAACGACACGAGCAAAGCGAGTATATGACCTTATGGCAGCGACCAGTCTTGGCTCGTCTGGGAGCAGAAGCCAGAAGCGTTATAACTTAGAAACTTTACTATTAAGTGTTTAATATGAGTATCAAAATTTTTAGTTAATATATTTTAAATAATTTTTCGTGTTTGTTCGTGTCGTTCGTGGTTAAAATATATAAGGAGTTTTATGACAGATAGAATTACAACCCCAGAATTACTTGAAGAAGATATTAAGTATGATACTACACTTCGTCCCAAACGTTTGAAAGATTTTGTTGGCCAGAATAAGATTAAAGAGATTCTTTCAATAACAATTGAAGCAGGTAAGTTGCGTGATGAAGCAATTGACCATGTCCTTTTTTACGGTCCACCTGGACTCGGTAAGACGACTTTATCATATATCATTGCCAATGAATTAAATACAGATATTAAAACAAGTTCAGGCCCTGCTATAGATAAACCCACTGATTTGGCAGGAATTCTTACAAATCTTGGTAAACAGGATGTTCTATTTATAGACGAAATCCATCGTCTTAATCATATTGTTGAGGAGTATCTTTATCCAGCAATGGAGGATTTCAATTTAGAAATTATTATTGACCAGGGTCCGAGTGCGAGGTCTTTACGGCTTAATTTAGAGCCATTTACATTAATTGGTGCAACAACTCGTGCTGGATTACTAACTTCTCCGTTAAGAAGCAGATTCGGACTTACCCTTCGTCTGGATTATTATGATGTTGAAGATATTTATAAAATTGTTATACGTTCATCACGAATTTTAAAAGTTGAAATTGATGAGAACGGAGCAATGGAAATTGCAAGACGCTCTCGTGGCACCCCTCGTATTGCAAATCGTCTTTTAAGAAGAGTTCGTGATTATGCTCAAATAAAAGCTGATGGAAATGTTACAAAATATATTGCTCACAAGGCTCTAAAAATGCTTGATGTTGATGAGTTAGGACTGGATGATATGGATAAAAAATTGATTACTACTATTATTAAAAATTACAATGGCGGTCCAGTTGGGTTGAAAACTCTATCTATGGCAGTGGGTGAAGACCCCGGCACTATTGAAGAAATTTACGAGCCATATCTCGTACAACAAGGTTTTTTAAAACGAACATTACGAGGCAGAGAAGTTACTGACCTCGCATACAAACACTTTGGGTTGGAAAAATCTGGTAAAGTAAAACTAAAACAAAAATCCTTGTTTTGAGGAGTAAAGAATTTCGATTTACTTGCTAAGTAATATCATCTTCCTCACAACCGCATTATCTCCGTATTCTAATTTATAAAAATATGGACCTGGTGCGACTTCATAACCGTTTTCATCTGTTCCATCCCAAGTAATCTTTGTCTTCACCCAAAAATTATGATTTCTGCCTGAATATTTGCGAACCAATTGTCCTTTTACATTATAGATTGATAAAGTGTAATCTTTCACGCGCTCGTAATCGGTTGTGATAAATAATATCTCGGTCTCATTTGTAAATGGATTCGGTGTATTTTGAAATAAATATAATTTATGAATGAATGATGTATCAGGTTCATCTACAGCGTTTCCTTGCCATTCATACGCTCCAATATCTATCCTGCCATTATATATTCTTGGATTGCCTGCTAAATCTGTGGATGGTAGGTTTAAACCTGTTGTATCAGGAGTGCCTGCGTCTATGCAGGGAGAACCTGATAATAACTCATAACTGAAAGGGTCCCCACCTACAAACATTGGGTCTTCATCTATGTTGCCTTCTCCCCAGTTTAATGTACCATTATTATTAATAGCTACGGCCAGACTTCCTCCCTCTATATTGCAGTATTCTATTGTTGCTGAATTGGGGTCGTACATTGGATGAAACCATATTTCTGTTGCAGGCTCATTTCTAAGTATTGTATTGATTAATGTAATGTGACTATTATATACCAACCGGATTGTCCCCTCAGAACAGTTATCATTATCTACAATTGTACTGTTAATTACATATATATCTTCACCACTATATATGCTAGATATTCCACTACATATATCTCCATAATTATCTACTATCATACAGTTAATAAATATAGGAGTTGCGTATGTTACACAGGACATTGCACCAAAGTTACCAATGATAGGATTCGTTTTATTCTTTTCTATAGAGCAATTAATAAAAAGTGGAGTACAATTGCCAGACACTCTTACTGCTCTTGAATTCACTTGAGAATATGTAGTTTTCATATTTACATTTTCAAATATTGGATTGCTATATTCATCACAAGAGATATGAACCTTTCCCCATTCTTGGACATCATTATCAATAAGAATTATATCCTTTATTATTGGATTTGAATTTTTTTGAATATATATACCACCAGTTTTTGTGTCATATCCATGTTGTAAGGTCATTTTTTGAACCGAGAACACCGATACGTTTTTTATTAAAACCAATTGACTTGTCTGTTCAGCATCAAGAGTGGTCAGGTCTTTTCCTGCACCTATAATAGAAATATATTCTTTACCTCCAAGAGCAAAAAACTCTCCTGTTGTTGAAGGAGAGTAAAATCCTTCTGCTACATTAATTGTATTCGGATGAAGGCTGTCTGATTTTACCATAATTAGTGCGTGATATATATTTTTATATGCTTCATCCCAGCTTAGTCCACTATTGCTGTTATCTCCATCAGGTTTTACATATAAATCATTGTTTATTGGTTCTATCTTGTAATTGAGGATATTCATAGTTACACTATCATTACGTGAATAAACATAAAATTTATCCGGTTCTTGTACTGTAAAAGTACCAACAGAAACTGTCATATTACCAGTATGATTATAGATATCGCTCCCCATTGGAGAGTAGTTCATATAAATATCACATCGGTCTTGTTCAGAAAAAATTATCTCTACATCGCCACTCCCCTTTGCTATACCGCCACCTAAAATGCTTGCATGATTATTATATATTATTGTTCCAATTATATATAAATTTTCACATCCTATATTTGATATACCTCCTCCCTGGTCAGAAGTATTATTTTTAATGATACAATGATAAATGTAAAAAGTATTAATTAAATTATATGATAAATTAATTCCTCCACCATAGGAAGTACCTGAAGATTCTAAAAAGCCACTACCGTGTTGTAAGGTGAATCCATAAATTTTACTTTCTGTTAAACTATCAAATATTAATACGCAACTTCCATTGTTATTACCATCTATTATTGTACTATCTATATATGCTTCATCGCCTGTAGTGTAATACTTACTTGCAACAGTGATGTTTTTTCCAGCATAATCTATGTTCTCATAATAGGTGCCAGGATATACCAGCACTATATCTCCATTAGAAGCATTATTAATTCCTTCTTGAATTGTCGTATAATTTCCAGTTCCGTTTATATCTACGACGATTGTATTTGCTGTAAGTAATGAAACCAATAAGAATATTAATGAAATTAGTAATGTGTATTTTATGTAAGTATGCATGTTATTCTCCTACACTGTCATTCCCGATTTTCTACATTGTCATTCCTGATCTTCTATACTGTCATTCCCGATCTAATCGGGAATCTATAATTTGAATATAAATATTTAAATTTTTTCGATCTTTAATAACGCACCGTCAGAGTCGGTGCACTCCAGATTATATTTAAACCAGACTCGAGTGCAAAACACCCGAGTCGGGTTTTGCTAACTATCTTATGACTAACATCTTCTTGATAGCTGTCTTATTATCTGAAGTAAGTTTATAGAAATAAATACCATTACTTACTTCTTTACCATTATCATCATGACAATCCCAGGTTATTGTATATTGTCCATTACCGGAACCTACTACTCCATTACAATCTACACTTTTTACTAATTGACCTTTTATATTGAATATCTGTATCTCTGTATTAATTGCATCTTTTACTGGTGCAAAACTGATATTAGTCATTCCTGTATTAACTGGATTTGGATAATTATTCATCAAAGCAAATTCATATTCAGGCTGATGTCCTTCTGTATTTAATCTTACTCTTACAAAATCATCTCTGTCATAATAAACAGGTTTGTTTACAAAAGCAGATGTTTCTTTATTAAATACAGTATAATTTGTAACAACTTTAGCTTTGTTCTTTGAGCTTCCATAGTATAGCATAAACTGTAATCCATTACCACCATCTTTTGAACCGTTTTCCGGAGTATAGGCAAGTATTTGCACCGGATAGCCATCAGTTACTTTTGATGCACCTATACATTCATCTTCATAAAATACACCTATCTCAGCTACTGCCGTATCTCCGTAAACTGTATCTACATTAACAGGCATATAATCAAGCTTTTCTTCGTAAGCAAAGTAATCTGTCATCTCCTTTCTATAAGGCGGGACAGGTGGAGAAGATTCATTCCAGACAAGTTCACAATCATTGTTTACAGTGATAATGTATAATTCTCCAGGATTTACTGTACCTCTTATTTGTGCCGGTGGTTCTTCAGGTTCACGAAAAATAGCCCAGTGTTCAGATTTTATAGAAATCCATTCATCCCAGATTGATTCAAATGCATCTTCAAGTGAAGCAGGCTCTTCAAGATAACAGCCTACCCAGTTCGCTTTATTTGCATAAAGCTGAATAGGTTCGCTTTCATCTTCCCATGTGCCTGAAATCCCTATATCTGCTGAAGTATATCCTTCCTGCAATACGATTTTATAGCCCTGTTTGCTATCAAAATCACCATCAGGAGGTACATTATTAATCCATTCATCTGTCTCAAAAAATATTACATAATCATCTTCATACACAACATGGTCAAGGATATCATCAGATTGCGTAGTATTAAAGTTTAGAAGTTCTTGCCTGTTCAGTAGTCCGAGAGCTTCAGTATATTCGTTTGTGGTTCTGTTCAGAACAGGGAAGGATATCCAGTCAATTTGGTCTAATTCACAACCATCATATTGGTCATAGAAGTAATCGTGGGAAATAGCAGTAATTGCTCCCATATCGGGTGGGGTGTTGTCTGCGTCCCATTCTGTATCAGGGTCGCCAGTGTCTATGCAGGGGGAGAAGTTGTCAGAATTCCAGATCAATAAATAATTACCATTGGCTGGGTCAAAGAAGTTGGGATCATCAAATATACAATGATCTGGATAGTATCCGGGATAGTCAGTTTTTATATCGCAATAAGATACATCTGCACATGACAAAGGCCATATCTGTTGATCCGTTACATCATCCCATAAAATGCAATTTGT
The DNA here is from genome assembly GCA_964398885.1 of uncultured Candidatus Cloacimonadota bacterium. Lineage (GTDB taxonomy): Bacteria > Cloacimonadota > Cloacimonadia > JGIOTU-2 > JGIOTU-2 > JAGMCF01. The sequence goes on from CAYNOU010000019.1 coordinate 30,446, forward strand.
AATTGTTCCTATTGCTCCATCATCTAAGTAAATGCTATAGTCGTTACATTCGGTATCATTTCCGGATAATGTACAATTTGAAAGGTATAATTCTGAGCTACTACCAGTGCAAGATATTGTTTTGCTCTCACAGAAACAGCCACATACGATGTTATTTACGATTTCACAGTTAGAGAGAGTAGTTAGAGATTCATGAATATGAATAATAGGTACACCACCAGACCAGACTACATTATTTGAAATTATACACCCATCAATAATTGTTGAACCACCGGATATTCCTAATGCAGTCTGACAATTCTTTATTTCACAATTGGTGATAATTGTAGAACAACTTTGCATCGAACTTATCCCATACTCTGCACCTTCACCGTTTATCTGACAGTTGCTAATTTCAAGAGAGCTATTAGAACTCTCTATACACCCACATTCGCAGTTAGTAATCACAGGTGAAGAACCATCTTCAATGTAAATTGATTCCCAATAATACGAATTATTCATTTTACAGTTATTTATGATTGGAGAGGACTGTTCAATAATTAAACTCTCAGTAATAGTGAATCCTTCAAATGTGCTATTATCTCCACTAAAGAATATGACTCCAATCCAAGAAGAATAAGAATCGATGATGCAATTCGTTGGACCATATATGGATCTAACAATTATGCACCTACCATTTAATTCAATCTCATCATTATAAGTTCCATCATCAACATAGACCTTCTCTCCATTCTGTGCAGCACCAATTCCATCCTGTATTGTTGTAAAATGCCAATCCTCATCTTGACTTACAAATATTATGCCTGTATATAATAAATTCAAATTTACTGTGGTTGTAGTCCCATTTTCTACTACTATACCATTAGCAGTCGGGAAATTATAAGCTGGCAAAGAAGCTCTGACATCATAAGTCCCCACATAGAGTTCGATATAATAATAACCACTACCATCAGGATTAACTGTAATTCCACCCGCAGTTACTTCTACATCTTCTACATTCCCATTTCCACCAGATAAAGAAACATTTCCTTTTATTATTCCTATTTGATGGAAGTAGTAAGTACCCATATCTACAATAGTTTCATCAGGGTCAGGTGGTGAAGATGGATCTCCAGCATCTATACAAGGAGAATCTGCAGTTAAGTGAAAATCCTCATTATTAGGATCTACAAATAATGGGTTTTCGTCAATATTATTTTCATAATTTCCTGTGTATGTTACATACGGACCATAAATGCTACCTAATCCACCTTCAATATCACAATAATAAAAATTAGGGTCTGAATCTTCATTATATAAATGAACCTCATATCCTATGTTATCCCACAAAATACAATTTTTAAAAGTTGGATCAGAATTAGATTTACAATATATTACTCCTAAATAAGCATCATTATATGAAATTGTACTATTTATAATAGCTGGTGAACTATCTTTAAAGAATATAGCTCCACCTTCTGCACCGTAATTATTTGAAATTAAATTATATTTAAAAGTAGGATAAGATAAATTATATAAACAGACGCCACCACCAACAGAACAATAATTATTATCAATTACACAATTAATTATTTCTGGACTAGATAGTTCACAATGAATTCCACCACCACCTTTTTCGTATGGATAAGGATATGGATTGGGATCAGCAGTATTATCTTTTATTATGCAATTTTGAATTGTTATATTAGAATTATATAAATATATACCACCGCCACCATGATTAGCATGATTATTTTGAATAATACAATTCTCAATTATAAGATTATCATAATCTTTTACAAATATTCCTCCACCATTCAATAAAGGATCTGGTGGATATTTATCATCTTTGTATGGTCCATCAGATATCCCATATTCTATTTTACAATATTGAAGACTTGAACTATTACCAGCTGGAGTACAATTAAACGAAAGTCCATTCCAACCAATATCTTCGTTTCCTGGTGTAACTGTAAATTTTATCATATTATCAGCATCACCTTCAGCTATTAAAGTTCCCTGTACATCAAAAATATACTCACCTGTAAATGTTACAGTTGCTCCAGGATGAATTGTTAATGTTTCACCGTTTGGTATAGTAATATCACCTTCAACATAGTAGATTCCAAGTTCCCATATTCCACTTACATTACCAGGAGGAATAATTATACTTGATTCAAGATCAAAATTAATATTAGGAGTTATTTGATTTAATAATACTTCAACATTTTCAATTGTTTGTGAAGTATATCCTTCTAATGATGCAGTAACATCATAAGTACCAATACCAAGTTCCATAGAATAATTACCTAAAGAATTTGGATGGACAGTAACATCGCCAGCTGTAACATTAACATCTTCTACATTACCACTGCCTCCGATAAGAGTAACCATTCCTTCTATTGTTCCAGTTCTAGTAATTGTCTCAATATCCTGAGATTCATCTTTTATATTAAATAGTTCTACTGTAAACGAAGAAAATTCATCACGAGTACTTCCTGTATATTGAAATATCCATTTATGTTTTTGTTCACCTTCACCATCAGGGGTATAACCATCCTCAGATACATCAATATACAAATTCCACTCAGTTTGGTTTTCATATATATCCATCAGATTGTAAAAATATCCATTATCATCAATAGTTGGACAATTTTCAAATTCATCAAAATCTATATTAATAATTGTCTCCAATCCATTTGAATTTGATATGAATTCAATCTTATTTAAATCACAAACAGATTGTCCTGCAAAATAATAACTATCAGCCCATGAATAGAAACTTAATTCATTTGTATTATCATTATATTCGAGTCCCTGTATTTCAAAATCCGCACTTTCATATTGCCAAGCATCTCCAAAAAATTTTAATGTATGGCCACATTCATTCCAAAAAAAATTGATTGTATTAAATCTACTAAAATGCAGATGAGGACCCATATTAGGTACATCCCATGCTACTTTTGTTAAGTATTGACCTGTTTCAAGCCATTTGTCATTAAGTGAATCATGCTGGGTTGGAATATCTTGAAGGTGCAAATAACCTGTACCATAGTTGTTATCTGGGGAAAATAAATCTGTTTCTTGGTGATCTATTTTTACTTTGTAACCAAGGAAGTAACCATAATTATCATATTGTGCAGCGTATTCAAAACAATATCCAGAATAAACAGCATATACTTTCTTTGATTCTTCATCATACTCATAGCCACTAAATAAATCTATACCATAATGATAGTGGTAATTACCATCATAATTTTGTGGTCCAAAAGGCCATGTCATTCTATCTTCATATTGCATATACATATCTTTTGATTTTGGCCAAACAGCAAACCAGGGTTCCTCTGGCCATGAAATAGTTACATATCCAACACCATCAGTTAATTGAGATGTATCATCTGGATCCCATTGAATTTGAACAAAATAGCTCTCATCGGGACCTGTATTCCAGTCCAAATGTTCATCACCATCCTCACCCCATATATCATTATTACTTTCAGCACAACATAAATATTGCTGTGTTTGCTCAGAAAATCGCCACAAATAGATATCTAAATCAGCACTATACCAATAAACATCTAAATTTATATGCATCCAACCTACTTCATTATAAATATTTAAATAAGGATCTACAAAAATATAAAAACTTAAGCCTATTCCCTCTACTTCAACTTCTCCTTCCCAACTACCTTTACCGCCTGGCACAAAAACGACTTTGTCTTTATTATTCATTATAATTTGATTTATTTCATCTATAGTCATAATACTACCAATTCTTGACTTATTTCTTTCTGTTTTTGCAAAGAGAGAATTACCGATAGCAAATATTATTATAATCAATATGATTTTTCTACTTATATCCTTTATAATCATTATGTTCTCCTTCCTTATCTTTTTCCAGAAACTTTAGCACCGGCTAAAGTGCATTTCTGTTCTTGGGAATCAATAGCAATAAAATATGTCTGTTTTGTTTCTTTATCATAGAATTTTTGAATATTTCCCTGTCTTGATTTATTGTCAACGACATTAAAAGACTCATTAAGAGTAAGTATATCTGTCTTAAAAATATTATGTTCATCTCCTTCATTAATATGACCAATTCCAGTAAATATTATTTTTTTACCTTCGTCTGATTCTACTATATAAACGCCATCTCTTCTCATCATCCATCCATTAAGTTTATATCGTATTATCCTGTTTCCATCAAAATCATATAAACATATATGACGATAATTACTTAATGCAAAGATAAGATTAAGTTCTGGAAGCACCTTAATATATTGAACCCAACGGCATGGAATTTCCCTGACAAATCCATTATCTCTATCTAATTGGAGGATATAATCCCTGTCTCTTTTAACATTTGGACTTCCAATAACAATATATTTATCAGAATAATCACAAAGGTATCTATCAAAATAACTATGATAAAATGGGGGGTATTTTTTTTCTACTTTATATTGCCATTTTATATCCATATCAGGAAATGAAAATAGATAAAAAGTCCTATGATTCTCTACTGAAGGACGATAGCCTGGTATCATATAATCAAGTATATAAACAAGCAACTCATTATTTCCAATCCATTTTGCTACACAACGAGCTTCCTTCTTGCCTTTTGCAAAAATATTATCAGGTAAAGGTATTTTTTGTCCATCTGATTTATATATTTCCAATGGAAGGTAGTTTTCATCTTGATCAATAAAATAATAATCAAAATTTGCTGAAAAGGTAAGAAAAGGAGTAAATTCCATACCTCGTAAATAGGTAAAAGGTGTTTGAATAGATTTTTTTAAAATTTTTTTACTATGCTCTTTGTTATAAATAATGGGTATTATTTCACCTTTATTAGATAATTCAATTCCAGTAGCCCAATTAATCCATTCATTAAATTCTATTTCACCATCTTTACTAACTTTAATATAATTAAGGTTTTCATCTTTAATACTTTTCCTTAAATTAAAAATGAAATCTCCTGTATTTTTTGCTATATTAAATTTCTGATGATTGCCCTCAAATTCTTTTTCCCAGATTATTTCCGCATCAGGACAAACTTCTTTAATTAAATCAGAAGGTGAATTTTGTGCTATAAGTTTTACACTAAACACCAATAATATTATTATTGTTAAACATAATTTTTTATTAATCATTATTACTCCTTTTAATGCTTATTTTCTGTTTTTTAGTCTTTCATACATAGATTTTTATATTATATATTACACTACCAATTATTTTATAAATATACTGCGTCCTCTCCGAATATAATAGAAGCAAATATAAGGAAAGGATTATTGATACGAACTTATTCTTCCCAAGAATAAATATATATTTCTTCGTCCTTCGTCCCTCCCCGATTAAATCGGGGATTATCGGGACTACGGAGAACAAGCCATGTGCATGGAATAGTTTATGTTGAAATTTATGTAACATGCTTAGACTTTGTAAGTTGGGGGGGGGTGACTACAAATGAAAAATTAAAAATGTAAAATTTAAAATGAGAATAAAAAGAATACAATTTAGAGATCATCTGTCGTAATCTAATTTTCAATTCTTCAGTCTGCCTTTTCATTGTGAACAAAATAAAAATCTATAAAAATTCTTTGTCAAATTTTTGAAAAATCAGGCACTCTTTATTATATTTCTATTTTATTTCTTTCTCAAAAATACGATATTTTTTGTAAATATGCCCACCAACTTTTGTATCAAACTGATTTATCAAATCATTGTCTTCCAAATTCCAGGATAGTTCGCACCATTTATAGCCACGTTTTATTCCGGCTTGTTCGGTTTTGTAATAAAGCAAAGCAGGCAGTCCTAATCTGCGGTATTCTTTTTTAAAACCAAATACAAGTGCCCGCGTGCCTTTAACTCTTTTTTTGTAATATAAGAATTTGAGCATTCCTGTAATGCCAATTTTTCCGTTTAATTTTTTTAGTATATAATTAAAATCTGGAAGTGTAATTGCTATACCTGCTGGATTTCCTTTATAATATGCAAACCAGATTAAGTTTGGGTCAGCAATAGTTTTTAGTTCCTTTACCATTAAATCAAATTCCTTATCAGTCATAGGGGAGAAACCCCAGTTTTTTATCCAGCATTCATTATATAATTTTTTTACTAATCTGGATTCTTCCCCAAGATTTTTCATATTAAGACATCTTGTGGAAATATTCGGATTTTCCAACAATCTTTTAACCGAAATTTCAATTTGCCTGGAAGGCTTATCATTATTTGCTTTATAGAATGCTAACAAATCTTTTGCTTTTTTAAAGCCATATTTTTCTGCAAGCTCAATATAATAAGGAGGATTATACGGCATCATTAAAACAGGTGGAGAATCATAAGCGTCCAGAAGAAAACCGCATTCATCATTCTGGGAAGGGCTAAGGGGTCCACGCATATTGTTCATTCCATTATTTCTTAGCCAATTATATGCTGTGTCAAACAAAGCAGAAGCTACTTCATAATTGTTGATTACTTCAAAAAAGCCAAAAGCACCCATCTTTTCATTCCAAAGCTTGTTGTAGTTATCATCAATTATAGCAGCGATTCTTCCAATTACCTGACCATCTTTTTCAGCTATAAAGACCTCTCGTTTCGCATGCTCCCAGAATGGGTGTTTTTTTTCATCCAATTTGAATAATATATCTTTTTTTAGCGAAGGCACCCAATTTTTGTTTTCTTTATATATTAAACGGAATGGGAGATTAACGAATTCTTTCCAATCTTTTTTTATTTCTACTTTTTTTATATTAATCATTTTAATTTCCTTCTTTTTCTATAGAATATAATACACCAATTATTTCTTCATTTATTATAATTGGCATGAATGTAAATTTTCCAATTCCACCTTCAATTAAAGGGGATGTTATTATTTTTTCTTCTTTGTCAATTAGAATTCTTTGTAAGGCATTATCAAAATCTATGTTTTTTTTCATTTTATACGAATAACCAGTAACACTATTTTCTAAGGGCCATCCATTTATTACATTACCATTTTTATCAGCGAGTTGTACAGCGTAAATCTGAGGATTTAGCTGATAAATTTCTGTTAATATTTTTCTAATATTTTCCGAATCATTATCAAGAATTGCGTCAATCAATGTATCTTTTACAGTATAACTTCGTAAAGTAGAAAGCAAGTATACATCTGTTGATTTCTTTTTTGGACTTCTCCAAATATTTCTTGTTAATGTTATCCACCATTTTGTCCCCGCGAAAGCGGGGATTGAAATTGAGTACCATGTGTAAAGTTGTTCTATTTTGGCATCTTTCTTTATAGAACTTGTAATATAATAGTCTACATCATTTTCCATCATTTTTTTAAAAAGTGCCTTCAACTCTATAATTGGATAAGATTTTTCGCCATATGTAAAATCCCGACCAATTTTATTATAATCCGAATTATATAATATTGTCTTATTTTCATTAATTATACAAAGTGAATATGGTAAGGAGAAGAAAGATTTTTTTTCAATGGGTTTAAAAAGGCTTTTACTATCTAAAAATACAGAAATAATATTTGTAAGATTTTGGTTTTCATCGTTTAGAGGGATTAATAAACACAGATATTTATTCTTATTTTCTGAAATATTAGGTAGAATTTGAATATTTTTGTTTTTTCTAAATAATTTAATCATTTCGTTGTTGAGGTAGGTCTTATTTATCTCAGAAGTATCAAATTCTTCAGGAAGTGTTTTAATGACCTTGCCATCAATATGTTGTAATACAAGAGCAGATATTTCATTGTATTTTGATTTTAGATTTTCAAAGATGTTTTTGTTAACATCATCCTGATGTCTAAAGCTGTTTGAAAGAGTTTCAATAAGAGAATCTATGCGCTCTTTTGTAAGTATTGCAGTTTTTTTAGTATAATCCTGTTGAACAATTCTTTGATCTTTCTCAAATCTTGAAACACAGGAAACAATTACTAAAAATATACAGATAATTAGTATATTAAAAAATTTGTTTATCATTGATTTCATATTAGCCAGATGATATTGTATTGTCAATTTTTCTATTACTAGGAAGTCGCATAATTTCAGTCGCCGCCTCTTCAATGGATTTAGCAGTAACATCAACTATATGCCATTTATTTTGAGTATACAATTGCATACAATTTTTAATTTCTAACCTAATTTTTTCTAAATCAGTGTATTCTGCGAGTTCAATATATGGATATCGTGAGGCACGGACTTTTCGGATAGTTTTTAAGCGATTAGGTGAAACATAAAGTCCAATTACATTCTTTGGATTAATTTCAAAGAGTTCTTTTGGAGTTTCTATCCCATATATTATCGGAACATTAGCAACTAAATAATCTCTATAAGCAAGGTAAATACTTATAGGAGTTTTTGATGTCCGACTGGGTCCTACCAAAATTAGTTCTGCATTGGAAATATCTTCAATTTTTCGTCCATCATCGTGTTTGACAGCAAAGTCAATACATTCAATCCGTTGAAAATAGTCTTTATCTAAATGTTTGAATAAACCCGGTATTGCCATTGGTGAAATTTCAAGATAATCAGTAAGGCGGTTCAATAAAGGACCTAAAACATCAATTGTAGGCACAGCAGATTTTCTTCCTTCCTCATTAATAATATCGCACAACTCAGGTGAAACTAAGGTATATGCAATGATACCATTTACTACCATTGCTTCAGATACTACATATTTAACCTCTGCTTCTTTGCGAACATATCTTAATGTATGAAGAGTAACATCAGTAGTTTTAAATTGACTGAGAGCTGCTTTTACAACCATTTCACAGGTAGAAGCAGTTGCATCTGAAACAACAAAGATATGCCTTTTCTTTTTATTATGCTTATTATCAGCTGAAAACATTTTTCAATTTATCCAATAAGTTTTATAAATTATCATTGAAGTAAGTGCATTCACTCTTTAATGGGCATTGTGAACATAAAGGTATTTTTTTACATATATCCTTGCCTAATTTTACTAATAAGGCATGAAATTCATTAAAAAGTTTTTCATCTTTACCAGGGGCGGATTCTTCGGATGGATTAAGATTCTCCATGAAAAAATTTTGTGAAGCTTTGTAGGATACTTTCTTATCTAAAAATCCTAATCTATTAAATATTCTTTTTGTATAAGCATCAATCACAAATATTGGTCTGCCAAAGGCATATAACAAAATAGAATCAGCTGTTTCTGCACCAATTCCTTTAATATCAAGAAGCATTTCTCTGAACCTCTTGGTTGTAATATGTTGAGGAGTCAGCAAATGATTTTTTATGAAGAACTCAGCAATGGTTTTTAATCTTTTTGATTTTTGATTATAATATCCAGAAGAGCGAATTATATTTGCTAATTTTTGATTATCAATTTTTATTATGTTACTGAAATTAATCAAATTATTTGTTTTTAATCTACCTATAGATTTTTCAACATTTCTCCAATTTGTATTTTGAGTAAGAATTGCACCGATAATTATCTCTTCTTTTGAATCACCCGGCCACCAATGCTGCTGTCCGAATTTTTTTAACAACAGATTATAAATAGTGAGAAGATTATGTGTGAGATTATTTTTCATTAAGTATGGTTTTTAGAGCTTCAAGTGCTTCAATATAACCTTGAACTCCTATTCCAGCAATTACTTTTTTGCAAGCGAGTCCAGTTATACTTGAGCGACGAAATTCTTCTCTATGATAGATGTCTGAAAGATGCACCTCCACAGCAGGAATACTTATTGATTTTAGACAATCATAGATAGCAATACTGGTATGTGAATAGGCAGCTGGATTAATTACAATTCCATCTGCCCATTCTGAATTTGCTTGAATAAAATTGATGATTTCTCCTTCGCTATTGTTCTGAAAGAATCTGCCAGCCCATCCCTGTTCAACAAGCCATTGATATATTATTGCAGTTAAATCAGCCAGACTCTCTTTGCCATAAATGCGCATCTCTTCTCTGCCCAAGAAATTGAGATTCGGACCATTCACAATCAAAACTTTTCTTTTCATAGTTATCTGGTTTAATGCAAGAAATTTTATGTCAAGATTAATAAAATTTCTTGACTTGCTTTTTACTTATTATGAAAAAAGTGAATCAATTTGTTATTTAAATAACTCAAGTTTCGCAGGTGGCAGACGGGATAGAGTTCTTTGTTACTCTGAAATAGTGAGCAGAAGAACACCCCGATTCCTGAGTTCGTCAGGAACGGGCTTAATCGGGGTTGATTTTAGTTGATTATTTAATCTTTATTTTTAAAAGTAAAATATTTGTCTTATTAGAGTTTATCTGCCTTATGCTGGTTTATCTGAGGCGGATTAAAATTGTAACGCGCTTCTCTGAAGCGCCCGTCTCCCGATACATCGGGAGACGGGACAGGTCTGTCGGGAGGAGCTCTACTCCATATTATGAACCAGAGATTCATGATACAGTTAGTCTCGGTCAGGCATCGAGCCTGAACGGAACGGAACAGAGTTCCGTGTTACAGAGGGCATAGAGTTCCCAAATGCGAAACTTGAGTTAAATAACATTTAATTTAAAGAGAGTGAGAAAGGTTATGATTAAGGTTCAAAATCTAATAAAAGATTATGGACAGCTTAGAGCTGTGGATAATATTTCATTTAGGATTCCAAAAGGTGAGATAGTTGGATTTTTAGGTCCCAATGGAGCGGGAAAAACAACTACTCTGAAAATTATGACTTGCTTTATGCCACCCAATTCTGGTAATGTTTATATTGATGATTTGAATATTTATCAAAGTTCAATTGAGATAAGGAAGAAGATAGGTTATTTGCCCGAAGGTTGTCCATTGTATGGCGAAATGAATGTTGTTGACTTTCTCAAATTTGTAGCAGAATTGAGAGATATAGATAAAGATATTATTCTTAAAAAAGTAATGGAAATAATTCAAACTTGTGGACTTCAAGATGTAGTGCATAAGGAGATAGGAGAACTATCAAAAGGATATAGGCAAAGGGTTGGTTTGGCTGCGGCAATGATTCATAACCCTAAAATTCTTATCTTAGATGAACCAACAACAGGACTGGATCCGAATCAAATTGCAGAGATCCGTGAACTTATAAAAAGATTGGGAAGAGAAAAAACAGTACTTATCTCTACTCATATCCTAAGAGAAGTTGAAGCTACTTGTGATAGAGTAATAATTATAGATAAAGGGAAGATTGTTGCTGATGGACCCCTTGCTGAAATTCAGAACTCTTTCCATAATCAGAATAGAGTGTATTTTGAAATTCAAGCAGATACGAAGATGCTCATTGATGAATTTGAATCTTTACCTGATATTGATAGTGTGCAACTCTACAGCAAAAAAGATAGTTTATACAAATTTTATGTAAATTTCTCAAAGGACATAGACATACGACCAGATTTGTATAATTTTATTAAGTCAAAGGAATGGACATTATTTGAGATGAGAGCAGAACAGCGCAGTTTAGAAGATATCTTCAGACAGCTTACAGATAAAGGGGAGGAGACTAAGTAGTGTCTGTCCGTAAAGTGCTGTTTCGAGTTGTAAGGAGCTTGCGACGACGACTCGAGGTGGGCTTGAATACACACTTTATATCGACTCGTCGT
>CAYNOU010000020.1:0-41342 GCA_964398885.1 uncultured Candidatus Cloacimonadota bacterium
CAAGGATGGCAGAAATTATTGCAACTCCATTCACGCCTGCTTCAAGAACGCTTTCTAAATTTTTAAGATTTATTCCCCCAATTGCAACAACTGGGACAGAGGTCGCTTTTACGATTTCGGCTAACTTTTTAACTCCGATTGGAGGTGCAGCATCTGGTTTCGTTACAGTTGAAAATATTGGTCCTACACCAAGATAATCAGCTCCTATCTTATTTGCAAGTAAAGATTGTTCCATATTTTCGGTACTTACTCCAATTATTTTATCAGGAAGCAGCTTTCTTACATCTTCATATCTGGCATCTTTTTGTCCGATATGAACTCCATCTGCATTAGCATTGAATGCAACATCAACATTGTCATTCACAATAAAAATTGTATCTGTTTCTTCGGTTAATTTTCTTATTTTGATTGCATTTTCAAGCATTTCAGAAGCATCAGCATTTTTATCTCTGTATTGAATTATTTTTAACCCGATATCAATAGCCAATCTGGCCATTTGTACAAAATCGCTTGTGAATCCGCTATCTATAATGAAATATAATCCTATGTCTTTATCTATCTTTTTCATATTTTTTAGTCCCGATCCCCAATTATCCCCGCGGACGCGGGGATAGGACACGAACAAACACAAATTTCTATTATAAAGATTCAAATTCTTCCTTTGTGTCTTTTCATCCTTTTTCACCTTTCCGCTAACGGATATATCTCTATGGTTTAAATCTATAAAAAAAGCCGAACATCTGAGATGCTCGGTGAGCTTTCCTACGCCGGCATTACCCGGATCAGGTTCAATGGGTATAGTCTCAGCCCTTAAGAGCACCCCAAATTTAAGTTAAAAATATTTTCTTATATTTTTATGTCAAATTTTTATAAATAGAAACTGCCAATCCATAAAGGGTAAGATTATTTTTAAGGCTAAAAATAGTATTTAATCAATTCTTTAACTAATGCTGGTTCTTCTTTAATTGCAGTCTTAAAAAGTTGAAAAAGAGTTAACTTTTCTTTGGGAATTTCATTGAGTAAGTCACATATTTCATTTAACTTTTCATCGGAAAAGTTAAAGAAAACTTCTTTTAGTTTATAAAAAAGTTTTTGTTGATTGCCTTTCTCTTTCATCCAGATTTTGTGGTATTTCTTAAGCATTTTGTTTGAGAAATCATTTTTTTGGACAGCTTCTGCTGCGACTTCGCCAGCGATTTTTCCAGCTAATAGAACATTGCTAAGTCCTCCACCTGTAACAGGATTGACTTGTCGCGCAGCATCACCCACTAGGATAAGATTATTAGCAGTTATCTTTTTCAAGGTAATACCAGTTGGCACACAGCCAGCAATAAAAGAGATTATTTTCCCATCAGAATATTTCTCTTTAACGAATTTATCCAGATATTCTTTTGCATTTTTTCCATTGCATTTATCTGGACGCACTCCAATGCCAATATTGGCAGTATTTTTCCCTTTAGGAAATGCCCAGGCATATCCACCTGGTGCAATCTTATTCCCAAAAAAGAAATGAGAATATTTATGTTCAATATCAATGTTTGTCATAAGATATTGAGCACAGGAATGAATGTCAGAAATCTTCAGAGCTGTTTTCAGTCCGGCAAGGCGACCTATTCGTGACTCAGGACCATCAGCACCAGCAACTATATTAGTTCTTACCATTTTTTCCTCACTAAAGTGCCTAAATTTGACCCCACAGATTTTTCCATTTTTCTTCATCAGATCGTAGGCATCAGCTTTGGTTAAAATTTCTGCACCATTTTCAGCAGCTAATTTACAGATATGAGCATCAAAGAGTCCTCTTTTCAGAATCACTCCTCCGCCAGCTGCAGAGGCGGGCATTGAACAGAACTTTTCATCGGGAGCATATAATTTGGCACCTTCAAGGTAGTTTGAAATCCATCTTTCATCAATGTCAAAAAATTTAGTTAAACTTCTAATGGAGATGCCTTCAGCACAACGAACCGGAATTCCAACTTCACGGTCTCGCTCAAGAATCAGTACTGAAGCACCATTCCGGGCTGCAGTTAAAGCTGTCATTCCACCTGCAGGTCCACTTCCAACTACTACAATATCGTAAAAGTCCTTAATCTTCATCTGGTGCCTCTTCAATAGCAGAAACGGGACATACAATAAAGCATTTTCTGCAACCACTGCACAAATCTTTCAAAATTGTGGCTGAAAATTCAGTTATTCTGATTGCATCAGCAGAGCAGACAGACACGCAACCGCCACATAAATCACATTTTTCTGGAATGATTTTATATTTCATCTGAAAATCATTCCTAACCGCAAAGGACGCAAAGAATACAATCCCCGCGTCCGCGGGGACACAAAGAAAATAACAATAAAATACATAACTCTTCCGCCAAATGGCGGATTCATACTCCTTTCAGGCTCGGCGCCTCTGTCTCGGCTCCCGATATATCGGGAGACGGGCAGACGGGTGCGTCCCGATTTGTTTTCGGGACATGAATGTTTCAACCTTTTTTTGTCTTACATCTCATATTTAATATCTAAATTTTTCACGGCGACAGTCTCATCTAATCTGCCAACTGGCGTATTAAAAGGAGCATTTTTAACTAATTCAGGATTACTTTCTGCCTCTTTCGCAATCCTTATCATTGCTTTGATAAAATTGTCCAGCGTTTCCTTACTTTCTGTTTCTGTTGGTTCAATCATCAAGGCTTCGTGAACAATCAAAGGAAAATAAATTGTCGGAGCATGAGAGCCATAATCTAAAAGCCTTTTTGCAATATTCACCGTTTTGATACCATATTTTTTGAATCTTTCCCCAGAAGCCACAAATTCGTGCATCACATTTTTTTGGTAGGGGACCGGAAAATGAGTTTTTAATTTTGTCATAAGATAATTAGCATTGATGACAGCATTTTCAGCAACTCTTCTCAATCCCTTTTCACCAAGCATTTTTAGATAGATATAGGCACGAGCCATTACCAGGAAATTTCCATAAAATGAATGCACCTTTCCGATTGAATTCTTTATAATGTACTCAAAATAATATTTTTCTTCTTCTTTTTTTACGACAGGAGCGGGCAGGAAATCTACTAATTTTTCTACGACACCAATACCTCCACCCCCAGGTCCTCCACCTCCGTGTGGAGTTGAAAATGTCTTATGAAGATTAAAATGCACTATATCAAAGCCAATATCTCTTGGACGAATATAGCCGAGCATTGCATTAAGGTTCGCTCCATCCATATACATTAATCCATCAACCGAATGAACAATTTCTGCAATCTTTTTTACATCGGTTTCAAAGATACCTAAGGTATTTGGGTTAGTCAACATAAAACCAGCCACATTTCTATCAATTGCTTGTTTTAATGCGTTTATATCAACTTTTCCATTGGCATTAGATTTTATTTCCACAACCTCAAATCCATTAAGAGAACAGCTTGCCGGATTTGTGCCATGAGCGGAATCAGGCATAATAATCTTTGTCTTTTTATTCCCCTTGCTCTTGTGATAATTATAGATGATATTAACCCCTGTAAATTCACCGTGTGCACCTGCAACAGGCTGTAATGACACCTCAGCCATTCCTGATATTTCTGCCAACATTTCTTGCAATTCGTACATAATCTGCAGAGCACCTTGAATTGTATCTTCCGGCTGATATGGATGTAGATTTGTAAGTCCGGGTAAAGTATTCACAATATCATTTATTTTTGGATTATATTTCATAGTGCAGGAACCGAGAGGATAGAATCCTTTTTCAATAAAGTGATTCCTGGCAGAAATTTCAATATAGTGCCGCATCGTATCTAATTCACTTACTTCTGGCAAATTGGGCATCTCTTTTCGTAATATTTCTGCTGGAAAGATATCCTTCACATCTCCCTTAATCTCATATTTAGGAAGAGAATAGCCAATTCTGTCTTTGACACTTTTTTCGAAAATTGTTTTCGTTTCCATATTTTTCCTTAGTTTTGTATGGAGCTGGCGAGTCTCTCGCCAATTTATTATTAAGCCGACGGAGTCGGCTATTCCATAATTGATCTCAGCACAGTGACAAAATTATCCAATTCCTGTTTTGTCCGTTTCTCAGTCACTGCTAATAAAATTTGGTTTTTATATCCAAAAGGGGATAAATTAACTCCTGCAAAATAACCTTTTTCTTTCACTTTTTTGATAACAATTTTTGGGTTTTCTTTAGTTTTGACAGCAAATTCTTTGAAGAATGCGGAACTATATGCTGGTGAGAATCCATCTAATTTACATATTTCTTCAAGAAGATAATGAGCTTTAATTGTTGATTGTTTTGCAACTTCATATAAGCCCTTTTTCCCCATTAGTACCATATAAACAGTTGCCGCTAAAGCACAAAGGGATTCGTTGGTGCAGATGTTAGAAGTTGCTTTATTTCTACGAATATGCTGTTCACGCGCCTGTAGGGTTAAAACATATCCTTTTTTGCCATTTTTATCATAAGTTGCACCGACTAATCTTCCCGGCATTTTTCTAATTAGACTCTTCTTTGTGGCGAAAAATCCGAAAAGTGGCCCACCAAGATTCTGCATATTTCCTAAAACCTGACCCTCTCCAACAACAATATCTGCGTTGTATTCTGATGGAGCGTTGAATAACATAAGTGAAATAGGGTCTACAACTGCTATTAGTAAACAATTCTTATAAGAATGGATAATTGGCTCAATAGATTTCATATCTTCAATGCAACCAAGAAAATTCGGGGTTTGAATAAGCACAGCAGAAATAGAGTCGTTCATCTGGCTTTTTAATTCGTGAATATTGATTTTTCCATCTTTCTGTTGAATGTAGACCAATTCTACTTCTGACGGTGAAGTATAAGTTTTAATCACTTCTTTATAGGAAGGGTGAATAAGGCTGGAAATCAGAATTTTTTTTCTGCGATTCTGTCTAAGTGTCATTAAGATTGCCTCTGCAGCCGCAGTTGCTCCGTCATACATTGAGGCATTTGCGGCTTCCATTCCCGTGAGTTCGCATATCATTGTCTGAAATTCATAAATGAATTGAAGTGTTCCTTGACTGACCTCTGCCTGATATGGTGTGTAAGCAGAATAGAACTCCGGACGACTGATAATATAATTAACTGCAGCAGGGATAAAATGGTCGTAGATTCCAGCTCCTAAAAAGGAAACCACCTGGTTTGTATTGATATTTTTCTCAGAAAGTTTTGCAATCTGTTTAGCAATCTCCATTTCCGACATTGGCTTAGCTAAATTCAATTTTCCTTTTATAAAGAGGTCTTTAGGAATTCCGTTCAGCAATTCTTCAAAACTATCTACTCCAATTTCTTGAAGCATCTGCTTTCTTTGTTCGTCTGTATTTGAAATGAATGGCATCTGGGCTCCTTGATATTATTTAGCCACCTGCCTTCGTCAAACTACGGCAAGGCAGGCAAAATCACACCCTTCGCAGTCCCGATTATATCGGGACTGCGAAGGGTGAACAAAAACTCACAAAAAATTAAAAATCCAGATAACTTTAATCACAATAATTACTTTCGTGTACTTTTCCGCCAAAGGCGGATCTGCCTCTGGCATGATGTGTGATTTCATGACTCATTTATTTACCTAAATTAATTTTGTGAGAATTTGTATTTTGTTTGTTAATGGTGTCAAATTTTTTATTCCATAATTGAAGGAAAACAGTAATGACAAATTTCTTTTATTTCAGACTCATTCTGTAAAATATGATAAATCGTAAAGCACTCGCATTTTACTAATTATCATCTTAAGTTAGCGTCAGTAAATCTATTGAGATTACTTTTCAGCATTTATTCATCATCTTAATTTTCCTCATTTGATAAAGGCAATGCAATAAAGAAGGTTGAACCTTCTCCTTTTACGCTTTCAGCCCATATTTTGCCTCCGAATAGTTCTACTATTGATTTTGTCACGGGAAGTCCTAAACCTAATCCAGATGATTTGAATTCTGTCAATCCAGAGTGGTGAGCTTTAATATCAGCAACTTCATAAAATTCCTTGAAAATATTTTTTAATTCATAGGATGGTATTCCTATTCCATTATCCTGAACATAGATTATAAGAGAATCTTTATTGTTGATTTTTTCATTTTTGAACTTAGATGTTCTTGCACCTATGATTATCTCTCCATAATCATCAGTAAATTTAATAGCATTAAGTACGAGATTTTTTACTGCATTTATCAAACATATTCTCTCAGCGTACACAAGTTTAATATCTTTTGCCATTTTCAAAGTCAATTTCTGCTTTCGTCTGTCAGATAAAACTTTTATTTCATCATAAACGATTTTCAGAATATCTTTTATATCAAGCCATTCTTTTTCTAATTTAGAGGTGCTTTTTTCGAGCACATTAATCTGTAAAGTATTATTAATTGAGTGAATCAATCTATTTATATTATTTTCCATAATTCTTAAGGTATTTGCTTTTATTTTAGGGGAGATATTGTCATCTTTAAGAATACCAAGATATCCCTTCAATATTTGAATTGGTGTATTAAATTCGTGCGATGAGATGTTTATAAAATCAGCTCTTTCCTGGTCAACTTTAAGTAATTCTTCATTTGCTTTGCATAACTCTCTATAATCTAATGAATTTTTTATTGAAGTCTCTATGGCTAACAGGAAAATCTCTAATAATTTTTCATTAAATTTCAATGTTATTTGTTTACTGCCAAGATTATCTAAGTATAAGAATCCAAAGATAGATTTATTCACCTTTATAGGTGCACAATATATTGAACAGGATTTAGTCGGTGGTACAGAACGCACACTGTAGTTTTTTGTAATATCAAAGTCAGTGTAACTTGCCTTTTGTCCAGCAGTTGTATATGTAAAAGGCATTCCAGTATCATACACATCTTTTAATATCTCCTTATTTATTTCTAAATTAGTTTTTTCAATTCTTTCACCTGATTTAAGGAATGCTACATTGAACATAAAGTTATTATTTTCATCAAGAGCAATAAAAAAGCCTCGTTCCGCTCCAGTAAACTGCAAAGCACTTAAAGTTATTTGGTTCTCAAGCTCTTCTAAGTCCATAATTTGTAAGACATCTCTACTAATAGTAAGAAGATTTGAGAGTTGTTTGCTTTGTTCTAAAATTTCATTATACTCTTCAATTTTTTTCAATATAATTGTAAGATAGAAACTTGAAAGTTTAATTGTTAATTTTTCAGTTTTTGTAAAAGGCATCTCACCATTATCCGATAGAATAATCATTCCTACTATTTCATTTTTAATCATAAGTGGGGTTAAGCAATAATGAATCTTTCCCACTTTATAATATTCTTGCTTCATCTCCCCTCTTAATTTTTCAAGATATGGTTGATGGTCACTTTCCAAAGACTTTCTGGAAAAGCCAATGTTTAACCAGAATTCTCCAACCGTTTTTTTCTCCTCATAAAGCAGAATAGCGAATCTTTTAATACCCAATATTTCCTTTATATACTTTTCCAAATAAAACTTTATTTGTTCTGAACTAGTAAGTCGTAATAAATCAAGAAATTTATGTTGAAGTCTTGTAGCAGAGATATGAGCACGAGGGATAATCAATTCTCTTATTTTCCTATTTGATTCTAATAAAGAGTAATTAAAATTCTCCTTAAATAATTGTTGGTCTTTTTTATCTAACCCTTTTGTTAGCAGTGTAATTTGATATTGATATTTTCTTTTATAGATTTTCTCAAATTTATAAGAGCGTAAGACCCTATAAATTAACATAATAAATAATTGGCTTTCACATATTAATGTCCAGTCCTTCATTTCTTTAGCAATTTTTTCAGCTAACAGTAGATTATTTAGGATAGTTCGCAAATGAATATTTTTATTTTTAAGAAGGATTTTGGATTGTAAAATTCTAGCCTTATTTTGCCAGCGAGCAAAACTATTTTTAGAAGCAATAGATTGTGCCAGGTCACAATAGATTTTTGCTTTATTAATATCTCCTTTCCTATAATATGAATCGGATATATTAAAGTAATTAATCATTAGAGCATATTCATTCTCATTGGTTTTAGAAATTGTTGCAGCTTTTTTAAAATAATTTATTGAAGCCGTAATATTACCTTTGGACCTTTCAACACAACCATAAGCTTGTAGTATGAATTCTTTTTCTAAGTTATAATCTACTTGTTGATTTTCAATTTGTTGGAGAATGTTTCCAATATATTCCTCTTTTCCAGTTTGAACAAGATAAAATATATAATTTTTAAGAAATGAATTAATTGATGTTATTTTACCATTTTTTCCGCCAGAGGCGGATCTGCCTCTGGTAGAGAAGTATTCAGGATAATTTTTGTGCAGGAAGTTCGTAAAAACTGCGGGTGAAGAAATCTTAAGTTTTAGAAAGGAATATCTATAAAGAATTTCTTTCTCCAATTTGCTATCTTTTATACCATGCGCAACTTTTAAAGCATCTCTAAAATATTTATTTGATTCGCGAAATTTTCCTAATTTGTAATTAGTTTGTGCAAGAATAAGATTTACCTCACCAATACCTGGAAGATATTGCAAGGTTTCATAATTATGCAAAGCTTTCTTACTTTTTTCTATGCCTTTGTTGAGATTTCCTTTCTTAAGGTCAACCATGTTCCAGGAAGAGTATATATTTCCAAGATTAAAAATATCCCCTTCACTCTTGCTAATACCTGTAGCTTTTTCATAATAATGAATGGCTTTTGGTAATATGTTTTGAATATTGTAATTATCGCCTATAAGTTTACAAATTCTTCCAAGCTGAAATGGCATTGATACTTTTTGTGAGATTTTTTCTGCAATTCTCAAATTATCTATAGCTTCTTTATACTTTGCAGAGGTATATTGATACTCAGCTTTCTGAGTAAGAAAATCAATCTTCTGCACTGGAGAAAGATTGTCTAAACTGATTTTTTGCATAAGTTCAGTTGATTGTTCAGTTGAATAATCAGCAGAGGATGTATAAATTTCTATTTTGGATATTAAAATATCGTTAATTTCATCTGGCGATGCAATCTTTTCTGCCGATTCTAATGTTTTTAGTGCTTGATTATATTTATTGCATTTTGAAAGCAATTTACTATAAAGCCATAAAATTTTAAAATCCCGGGCTATTGACTTCTGCCAGAATTGATAAGATTTTATGGCTATCTCACATTTTTCAACGATAATACTGATTTGCATTAAAAATGTAATACATTCTTTTATTTTTGTGTTTAGTATTTTAGTGTCTATTTTCTCTAAATTTTTAACAGCAGATAAGCATGAATTCCAGGCATTAAGAAAGTCTTTTCTGTCAAAGAAATACTTGGTTTTTGCCAGTTGATAGTCAATGATTGAATCATAATCTTTTATAACATCACAGTGATAGATTATACCATCTATAATAGAAGGTTTTGTTACCTTTTTATCTTTGAAATAATTAACGGTTTTTTTGGAAATGGATTTTTTTTCTATTAGAGATGTCTTATTTAGCAAGATATCTCTAATTGCAGGATAAACAAATTTATAGTATCCTTCTTTACCATAATTTTCATCTTTGATTAAAATTTCAAGATTTTCACATTGCTGAAGGAAAAAGAAGAGCGCTTTTGATGTATCAAAATTAAGTATGTATTTAATTATTCCTGTTGAAAGTGGGACTTGTAGAGGAGCTAATTTTGATAGTAGGGTTCTAATCTTTTTAGGGGTTGTTTTTAGTTTTGATTGTATTAAGGTTTTAATATTAGAAGGCAGCTCTACTTTTTTGATATCTACATCAAAATTCCATTCATTATTTTTGTTAATAATTATTCTGTTTTCAACGAGTGAAATTAAAAGATTTTTTATAAATGTTTGATTTCCATTTGAGAGATGATAAATCTGCTCCAAAAAATTTTGCGGATAATCTAATTCAAGTAAGTATTTTAGATATTCATCTGTTTCAGCTTTTGAAAGAAACGGCATATTAATTTGTTCGGCACTTTCTATTCTATCAACTAATGATGTATTATATGTGCTGACAGCAATCAAAATTGGGCAAGAATAAATATTTTTTGAAAGGAATTCAAGAAAGTTAATTGTATCTTTCGCTGCTATATCAATGTCAATGATGAAAAAAATAATTGGCTTTATTTTTGAGAATGAATAGATATAATCTTTAACTAAGGTAAAATCTTTGGTTAAATCAGTCTCATTTTCGTAGATTTTTAGAGATTTTTCTTCAGACCTGAACAGGAATTCGCTAAATTTTTTTGATGCTTTATCTTCAAATTTTTGTTTGTCTTTCTCATTCTGGGAGAGATATATTTCTTTGCTTAAAAGAAAAAATGGGTCACGGTGATATTTATTGCAGATATAATAGAAAACATAATAGTCTTCGGAAAGCAAATACCATTTTAAATAACGCATTGATTCCTTTTTTCCAATACCCTTTTCGCCTGTAATAAAGATTATCTTACCATTTCCATCTGCAGCTTCATCAACATAATCTTTCAATAACATAATTCTTTTTTTATTGTATTTTATTGATTTAGATTCAATTTGTTTGGCAATAGATGGTTCTAAGGAAATTGGGAATTTCTTTTCCTGGGTTTTATTGATATATTTAATAATTTCAGAGGCGTTATTAACTCTCAAATCAGGATTGAATTCAATTAACTGAAAAATCAAATCTTCTAATTTTGGGTCAACAGCAGGATTTATTTTGCTCGGGAATTGCGGAATAATATTAGGGAAATTTTTTTCAGCCATTAATTTGATTTCTTCCAGAGAGAAAGGGAATGTACCAACTCCTAGATAATAAAGAATTATGCCAAAGGCATAAAAATCACTTTTTGTAGAAAAAGGATTTCCTTGTAGTAATTCTGGAGATAAATATTGTTGAGCTACTGCTTCTCCTTCAGCGTAGGTCTCAGTTTGTGATACGATTTTGTTAAAACCGAAATCCAAAACTTTTATTATGAGTTTTCCATCAGCTCTTTTGAAAAGAACATTCTCAAGTTTTAAGTCTTTATGTATAATATTATGGGAATGGAGATGGCCAAGTGCATAACAGATTTGAGCAATAATTTGAAAGAGATCCTTTTTATTTTTATCATTTAGTCTGAAATTTTGAAGATTTTCACCCTCAAAATATTCAGAAATACAATATAAACTGTTTTGATAAATGCCATAATCATATATCTTGATAAGATTTGGGTGAGATAATTTCGTAATCTCGTTCATTATTTCAGGATTCAATTTTTCACGAATATCTTCAATAGAAATTTTGTCAAAGATTTTTACAGCAAAAGCTTTTTTAGTAGCAATATCTTCTATCTTATATACAGACCCGAAATTTCCTTCTCCAACTTTTTCTTTTATCTTATAATGCAAGGCTATTAAAGACATAGTTCTCCTTTATTTTTCAAAAATATAAATTAATACCAAAAAACTCTTTTTAAAAATCCATTTTTATAATATAAATATTTTACAATGAACATAATATTTTTAGTATAATTCTAAAATTCTTGACAATTTATTATTTAAAAATGGCTAAAAATATATTTTATGTCAATAATTAAATTAAATAAAATTTTAAATAGATAGAATTTTAACAATTATATTTAAAAGACAGAAAGGATGAAAATATTTTTTCTGGAGAATCAATGAAGATAGTTGATATTTTAATAAAAAATGGGCTTATTGTTACAGTTGATAAACATTTGAAGATTATTGAAAATGGTGCTATTGCAATCAATGATGGGAGTATTGTTGATATTGATTTAACAAAAGTAATTGAGCAAAAGTATGATTCGGATAAAATTATTAATGCTGCTTCAAAAATTGTGATGCCAGGATTTATAAATGCACATACACATGCTGGAATGACATATTTCCGTGGATTAGCTGATGACCTTCCATTGAATAAATGGTTAAATAATTACATCTGGCCTTCGGAAGCAAAATTTTTGTCCGAGGAATTTATATATAATTCCGTGTTGCATAGTGCGGCTGAGATGGTTAAAAATGGAATAGTTCTGTTTAATGATATGTATTTTTTTGGAAAGCAATGTGGTGAAGCTGCTTCAAAAGTAGGTATGCGTGCTATTATCGGAGAAGTTGTTCTGGATTTTCCTGTTGCCAATTGCACCAACCCGAAACAAATTATTGACTATTCAGTTAAGCAACATAAAGAATTTGAAAATAATGAGTTAATTGATTATGCGATTGCTCCTCATTCAATTTATGCCTGTTGTAAAGAAACGCTTAAGCTTTCTGCAGAAACAGCAAGAGAAAATAATATGCTTTTACATATACATATTTCAGAAACGGAAAAAGAAGTTGAGAATTGTATAAAGCAAAATGGCAAACCTCCGATTGAATATCTTAATGAAATAGGATTTTTAGGTGAGGATAATATTATGGCTCATGGGATTTGGGTAAGTGATAATGAAATGAAATTGTTGTGTGAAAAAGGTGTTAGCATTTCAATAACCACAGAAAGTGATTTAAAATTGGCTTCTGGTTTTCCTCCTATGAAAAGATATTTGGAAAATGGGATAAATGTTTGTTTGGGAACCGATGGTGTGGCGAGTAATAATAATTTAGGTATATTAGAAGAAATGGATTTTACCGCAAAGTTGCATAAGGCTTATAATCAAGACCCAACTTTGTTACCAGCTATTGAAGTTGTTAAAATGGGAACAATCAATTCAGCAAAAGCATTGAAAAAAGATTCAGAAATAGGTTCTCTGGAAATTGGCAAAAAAGCAGATATTATTTTGATTGATAAGAACCAATTGGATACTGTTCCAATGTATAATGTTTATTCCCATTTAGTATATACAATATCAAGCGAACATGTTAAGGATGTGATTATTAATGGAAAAATTGTTATGGAAAATAGAGAACTTGTTAATATTGATGAGGATGAATTAATTGACCGTGCAAAATTTTATAGAAAGAAGATACTAAAAGATTTTGGACATTAAAATAATTTTCATAATAAATAATAAATTTTGAATAATAGTTATTGACAAAATAAAAGAAATTTCAAAAATTTACCAAAATGAAGGATCTTAAATATATTTCAGAAATTATGCTTATTAATTGAAAGGTTAATATGAAAATAATAACGCTTTTAATGTTAGTTTTATTTTTAGTGCAACCACTTTTTGCAATTCATAATGATGCAGGAACATCTGTATTTAATTTTCTTAAGATACCTATTGGGCCTCGCGGTTCAGCTATGGCAAATGCATTTTGTGGATTATCAAATGATGAGTTAGCACCTTTCTGGAATCCAGCAGGTCTACCACAAGTAAAAAACAAGAAATTAGGGATTACTTATCTTAATTATTTTGCAGGCTTCAATGGAGGAGCAGTAAGTTTTGTAATGCCTATTTCTGATAAATCCACAATAGCGATTTTTTCCAAATTCGCCGGTATTGGCGATATTCCAAAAACTGGTATAGATGAGAACAACGAACTTGTCCCACTTGGCACTTTTGGTTCCTCGGATGTATTGCTCGGTTTTTCTTATGCAAAAGTCCTATCAGAAATTTTAAACTGGGGAATTAATATAAAATTTATATCTGAGACTATTGATGAATATTCATCTCAAGCAGTAGTGGGTGATATTTCCATATTACACCAAACAACAAATCCAAAATTGAAATTAGGTATTGTAGCAAAAAATATTGGAAAGCAAATATCACAATTTGATTCTGAGAAAGAAGATTTGCCAATCTGTTTTGCCGCTGGTTTTGCATATTATCTTAATAATGGGTTTATTACTTTAGACATAAACAAGCCAATGGACAATGATTTCTACGGCACAATTGGATTTGAAACGAATATCCGAGAAAATCTTAAATTAAGGTCTGGATACCGCACCAATGCAAGTGATTGGCATGTAGGTTCTAACATAGATTTTCTGACAGGAATTTCAGCAGGATTTGGCTTTAAATGGAAAGAATATAATTTTGATTATGCAATCAACTCTTTTGGGGAATTAGGCTTTATCCATCAGCTTTCTGTAGGGTATAATTTTTAGTTGATGAATCTGAATGAAAAACCCACAAATGATACAGGAATTGTTGTAGATATTCAAGATGATTTTGCCTTTGTTGAAGTAGAAAAAGGGGAAATTTGTAATACCTGTAAATTGAAATTTCTCTGCTTCCATAAAGGAGATGAAATAACAACATTTAAAATTAAAAACATTCTTAATGTCAAAAAGGGTGATAAAATTTCTTTTGTGATAGAACCAAAAATTCGTATCCTGAGTTCATTTCTCGTTTATATTATACCAATAATTTTATTAATCTCAAGTTATTGTATAAGTAAATATTGCCTTCATCTTTCAGAGAATTTGTCCATTCTTATAGCAATACTATCTGTTGCTTTATGTTTCTTTATTTTGAAATTTATAGACAGAATTTTTAACAAAAAGGATATCATAAATCCAAAAATGGTGAGTATTCTCAGATGAATTCTGAATACCAGAATTCTTGTATAGGAGATTTCCGATGAAAATAACACTTAAAAATATGATATTTTATGGATATCATGGCTTGAATGAACATGAACGAACATTGGGACAGAGATTTTCTGTGGACATTACTGCAATTACAGACCCCAGCCTTGATGCACATATCAAGAAACTCAATGATACAGTTGATTACACTGCTATCTTTGATGTTGCTAAAAATGAAGTTGAGAATTATAAATATCATCTTTTGGAAAAATTAGCCAATAAGATTTTGGACAGCATTCTTGCACAGTTTCCACTGGTGCAGAAGTGCCAAATTAAAATCAGGAAGATTGCTGTTCCTATCAATGGCACTTTAGATTATGTTGAACTGGAAATGGAAAGGGAAAGATGATGCGTGGAGCGTGGAGCGGAGAGCGTAATAGAGGTTTTGCGGTTCTGGAATGAAATATAATGTTGTCTTTATCGGACTTGGTTCAAATTTAGGGAATAGAGAAGAGAATATTAAAAAGGCGATTCTGAAAATAAGTGAGTTACTACAAACTTCAATTATTGCTACATCTTCTATTATTAATACAAAGCCAATTGGGAAAACAGACCAGCCTGACTTTTTAAACTGTGTTATCAAGATTGAGACAAAATATACCCCAAACCGACTTTTAAACGAATTACAGAATATTGAAAATGATATGGGACGTATTCGTGGAGAGAAGTGGGCACCACGTATAATTGATTTAGATATTCTGTTTTTTAATGATGAGATTATTAATACAAAAAATTTGCAAATTCCGCATCCTGAAATATTGAATCGTAAATTTGTGCTACAACTTATGAAAGAATTCGCTCCATAATTTGTTCATCCGATAGAAAAGAAAACTATAGAAGATTTGTATACTGAATATTTATTATGAATGAGGATAATGGTTGAATCAGTTGAATTACTCAAATGGTTTAACCAGTTCAACCGATTTACCCAGTTTAACCAATTTAACTAGCCGAAATAATGCTTGACATAAATACGCATAAAAATACACATTGTAACAAAAAGAATGGTGGCATAAAATGATTGAAAAACATACAAGATTAAATATTACTTTACCCGATTCCATTGTTAATGAATTATTTAAGGTTGCAAAGGAATTAAATGACAAAAGAAGCAGAATAATTGCACGAGCTTTGGAACTATATTTTGATGAGCTTGATGGACAGATTGCTGATAAGAGATGGAAAGAATACAAAGAAGGGAAAACAAAGGCAATACCTGCCGATGAAGTGTATAAAGACCTGGGTATCTAATGTTGAGAATTGAATATTTGCCAGGTGCTAAAAAAGATTTGGGAAAGATAGATAAGATATGGCAAAGGAGAATCAAAAACAGTCTTCAAATACTTACTGAAAATCCAGCACTTTTAGAAAATAAAATCAAGAAACTAAAAGGCAAATATAAGGACTACTTTAGGTTGAGAGTTGGTAATTATAGAGTGATTTTTAGAGTGGAAAAAAAGAAGTTAGTTGTTTTAGTTGTGAGAATTGCACACAGAAAGGAAATATACAAGGCTTAATATCTTAATATAAAGATTTGTTTTATTTTCCATGAAAAAGATTGCTCCAGAATTTGTTCATCCGATAGAAAAGAAAACTATAGAAGAGTTATATGCAGAATATAAAAAATAAATTCATCGCAGTTGAAGTGGTCAATGATACAAACAACATAAATTTTGCAAATTCCTTTAAACAATTTGACAAACTTCTAAATGAGATAAGAAAAGTGTTTCAATAATTAGGATTATGCAAAAAGAGACTTCAATAATTATTTTAGCTGCAGGAAAGGGAGTTCGTATGAAATCTGAACTTCCTAAGGTTGCATTCAAATTGGGTGGAATTTCACTTATTGAAAGAGTTATTAGTACAGTTAAGCAGCTTTCTTTTTCAAAAATTGTTGTAGTTGTCGGGCATAAAGAAGAGATTGTAAGAAATTGTCTTTCTGATTACGATAACATAATATTTGTTGAACAGGAAGTTCAGAATGGTACTGGTCATGCAGTTATGGTAGCTGAGAATCATTTTTCTAAATATGATGGAAATATTATAATAATTCCTGGAGATGTTCCATTACTTGCTGCCCAAACATTAGTTGAGCTTGAAAACTTACATAGTCAAGAAGATGCCTCCGCAACTGTTTTAACTGCTATTTTGGATGACCCTGCTAAGTATGGAAGAATCGTAAGAGATAATAATGGATTTGTAGAAAGAATTGTTGAATATAAAGATGCTAATGAAGAGGAAAGAAAAATTTGTGAAATCAATTCAGGAGTTTTCTGCTTTAAAGGTGGAAGTCTCTTTTCCGCTCTTTCACAGATTAACAACAATAATGCACAAAGGGAATTATATCTAACTGATACTTTAGAAATTCTAAGAAAAGATGGCAATAAGATTGCCGCAATGAAAGTTAAAAATTCAATGGAAGTTTCTGGTGTAAATTCTCGCAAGCAACTTGATTATTTAGAAGATTATATTCAAAGAAAGAAGCCATAAATGGAAAATTTATATTCTCCCTGGCGGATTGATTACATATTACAAAAAAAGGATGACGAATGTATCTTTTGTAAAAAGCCGAAGGCAAATGATGACAAGAATCTTTTGATACTTAAGCGAGGTGAATGCACTTATATCATAATGAATTTATATCCTTATAACAATGCACATCTGATGATTGTTCCTTATCGGCATATATCAAAACTTTCAGAATTAAGGGACAAAGAACTTCTTGAAATGTCAAAGATGTTGCAACTATCAGAGAAAGTTTTAAACAAGGTTTATCATCCTGATGGATTCAATATAGGTATGAATTTAGGAGAAATTGCTGGCGCTGGCTTTGCAGACCATCTTCATATTCATATTGTCCCACGATGGATAGGCGATACTAATTTTATATCAACAATAGGAAAAATTAGAGTAATGCCAGAACGAATGGAAGATACTTATAAAAAATTGAAATATGAGTTTAACAAAGAAGAAATATAGAATGTTTAAACATCTAAAACTCTTTCTGATTTTTTTTTTATTATCATTGTAGTGTATCTATGTATTACTATTTTTAGTTCCCTGGAAATTTCTAAAAAGGATAAAGTAGACACCTCAATTGAAAAATACGATATTTCTATTCAAGTTTTAAATGGTTGTGGAATGCCAGGATTAGCCCGTGAAGTACGAAATAAACTTATTGATAAGGGTCTTAATGTGTTATCATTTGGGAATGCTGATAAATTTTGTTTTATAAGAACTGTTCTTATTATTCGCAGTATTAATCCACGGAAATTGGAAACTATTAAAAAAATTTTACCAATTAAAAATATCTATCGCCAGATTAAAGAAGATTCATTATATGATTTTATTATAATTGTTGGTAAAGATTATAAAGAGTATTTTGGTGAGCTGAAATAGATAATGGAAAAATATTCAACTAAGAATAAGTTAGATATAATCATTCAGTTAGCAAAAGAAAAAAAGGCAGCGGATTTAATCTCTTTGAATGTTGAAAATGTTAGTAGTTTGACAGATAGAATTATTATTTGTAGTGGGGATGGAACAATGCATACTCGTGCTATTGGAAAATATATTATTGAGGAAACCAAAAAAATGGATATGAAAATGCATCATCAGGAAGGAATACAAAATGGAACATGGATACTACTTGACTTTGGCGATGTTGTTATGCATATTTTTGATAGAAGCGCTCGGGAATTTTATAAATTAGATGAACTTTGGAGAGAGTTGGCTGAAAAAGTTGAGCCTAATTTACTTGAATACACATAGCTCAGTATACTGCAATCAATCCGTCTGGGCACCTGTCTAGGCTTGGCCTAGCCAAGACTGGCCGAGACCGATAAAATTTCGCATTATCTTTAAAAAGCAGGATAAAATTTGAAAAGGATAAAATATCAAAATCCAATTCACAAAATCTTTACCCCGTTAGATTTTTATTATTGTAATAATTGTAATTGTTGAAAGGAATGGAGATGATAAAAATAAATAAACTATATTATTTGATAATTATCTAACGGGGCAGGTAATTTAAAATGACTCAAAAATCAAATCCAAAACATATTTACGATTTAGAAGAGCGTACTTATAAATTTGCTAAAAGAGTTAGAATCTTTGTTAAGAAATTACCCAGAACGATAGCGAACATTGAAGATGGGAAACAACTAATTAATGCATCAGGTTCTGTTGGAGCCAATTATATAGAAGCTAATGAGTCATTAAGTAAAAAAGATTTTGTCTTTAGGATAAAAATTTGTAGAAAAGAAGCAAAAGAGAGTGCATATTTTATAAGGCTAATAAAAGAAACCAATCCAAAAGAACTTGAGAATGAAGCATTAGCTCTTTACAATGAAGCGATAGAGTTAAAGAAAATTTTTTCATCAATCATTGAAAAATCAAAATAATTGTTTTTTTCATTAAAATTTTAGTGATTGATAGTTATTTGTCATTTGGTGTTTGCTATTTGGTATTTAATTTTTAATTTATCAGTAAATTTTGATGTTCCACAAAATATTTTGCCCAAAAAACAAAGATTTTATTTGTAATACTATAAAATTATACGAGAGGATAAGATGTTAATTGATATAATAAAAGCGAAAATTCGTGAAAGTATTAAATCACAGAATTTGAAACCACCTTCAAAATCAAAGATTAATGTTGAATATCCCAAATACAAAAAATTTGGTGATTATGCGACAAATATTGCTTTAAGTTTATCTAAAAGGTGCAACGAGAAACCGATGGCATTGGCTAAGAAGTTAGCCACATTTTTAAACTCAGACCTGTTATTCAAAGAGGTTTATGCTGAAGAGCCTGGTTTTATGAATTTTCGTATCTCACATAAATTTTTAAGACAAAGCCTTAAAGATATAATTCAGCAAAAAGAAAAGTTTGGTTCAATCCTACAAAAGGGAAAGAAAAAAGTTCTTCTTGAATTTGTAAGTGCGAATCCAACAGGACCTCTTAATGTTGTGAATGCACGTGCTGCTGCATTGGGCGATTCACTTGCAAATATATTTTCCTTTCTGGGTTATTATGTTGAAAAGGAGTATTTTATAAATGATGCGGGCAATCAAGTTGAACTGTTGGTTGAATCCATTGAATGTGAACTCAACAAATTAGACAATATTGAGGTTGAAGAATTAGAAGATGGGTATAAAGGTGAATATATAGTTAATATTGCAAAAAATATTTTAGAGAGGGAAGGAACTATTTTTTTTAATTTACCCAAAAAAGAAAGATATGATAAGATTGAAAAATATGCTGTTAGTAGTATATTGGCAAACCAGAAGAAAACTCTTGAATCTTTTAAAGTGCATTTTGATAATTGGATATCTGAAAGCGAATTAAGGCAAAAGGGATGTGTTGAAGATATCCTAACTTATCTTTCTGAAACAGGAAATATCTTTGATAAAGATGGTGCTGTATGGCTTTGTAGTAGTAAATTTGGTGATGTAAAAGATCGCGTTATAATGCGAACCGATGGCACAGTTACATATCTTGTGCCCGACCTTGCATATCATATTACAAAGTATAAACGAGGATTTGATAAGATAATTGATATATTAGGACCTGACCACCATGGTCATATTCCAAAACTAAAAGCAGGTGTTACTATTTTAGGATATAAAGCAAGCACTCTTTCATTCATTCTGTTACAACAGGTCAATTTACTTATTGATAATAAGAAGATAAAAATGTCCAAGCGTGAAGGAAATATAATAACTTTGCGTCAATTAATATCCGAAGTAGGGACTGATGCCGCTCGTTTTTTCTTTCTTATGCGAAAATTTAATACACCTTTAGATTTTGATATTGAATTAGCTAAGAAAAAATCCTCTGAAAATCCCGTTTACTATGTTCAATATGCTCATGCAAGAATCTGCAGCATTGAGAGTGTGTCCCGAGCAAAAAGAATCCAAATGAGCAGATTTAATCAAGAATATCTTAAACGGCTTAACCACGATATTGAATTGGATATTATAAGACATTTGATAAAGTTTCCTGAATTAATTGTTCATATTGGAGCAACATATGATATTAATCTTTTGACAACCTATTTAATAGAATTAGCATCACTTTTTCATAGTTTCTATCAAAAATTTAGGGTTATTAATCCGAAATTTAAGGAATTGACTCTTGCGCGTTTATATCTATGCAAAGCTGTGAGAATTGTATTACATAATGGTCTTAGTTTGCTTGGTATTTCAGCCCCTCCAAAGATGTAAACAAACGGCAGAGTATTATGAAATTTTCAAAATCTGATAAAATCGTTGTGCTTACAGGAGCGGGTGTAAGTGCTGAATCTGGACTGAAAACCTTTCGTGATAGTGATGGCTTATGGGAGAACTATCGTGTAGAAGATGTTGCAACTCCAGAAGCCTTTCATAGAAATCCAGAAATGGTTTGGAAATTTTACAAACAACGCAATAAACAGCTTCAAACTGCAAAGCCTAATCCAGCACATTTTGCATTGAAAAAGTTAGAAGATTTCATTGGAGATAATTTTTCGTTGATAACTCAAAATATTGATGGATTGCATACCCGGGCAGGTAATAGAAATGTGATTGAAATGCATGGCAGCATTGCCAGATGCTTTTGTGTAAAATGCAATAATTATTATTCAATTTCAGAGATTAATCTGGATGAATTAATTCCTTCATGCCCAGAATGTAAAGGAATATTGCGTCCCGATGTCGTCTGGTTCGGAGAACTTCCTTATCATCTTGACAGGATAAATAACTTAATAAAAGAAACAGATTATTTTATTATTATTGGGACAAGTGGTATGGTTTATCCTGCAGCAGGATTTTTGCAAATGGCAAAATACTATAAAGCCATAACAATTGGCATAAATCGTGAAAAGCCGTCCAATTTTCAGTTTATAGACAAATTCTATCAAGGCAAAGCTGGAAAGTTATTGCCCAAACTGGTTGATGCGTGGATAGAATAAGTTTTAGCCAAACTGGGGATAATAATCAGAATATATTTTAAATAAACTTGTCGGGTTATACTCTAGCCAAAATCATTGGTAAGGGTTTTAATTCGCGACGCAAAGGGTCAAGAGCTAACCCAAGAGCTTCCAGCGTAAATGACCCTAGTAAGATACTGTCTCCTTTTTCACCAAAAATGACATCTGCTACACCTATCTGATTCTTATACTTGAAAAGAGCCCCACCCTTTTTACGAATGATCTTGGTTCCATCTGCCAATCGGAACTCTTGTTCTGTTAAAGGTTTGATTCCAAGTTTTTCCAATATCTGAGTTGGAACCACAGAATAAATAGCTCCAGAATCAATTAGAAATTCCAATTTTTTTGTAACTTCAGGCTTGGCAGGATTTCCTACTTCCATTTCTAAGACTGTTAATCCCATTTTATATACTCCCTTGTTTATTTATTGAATATCTTTTTTTATTTACAAATTTATTTTATATTAAATTAATTATTAAAATATCAAAAGTGTAAAGGATTTTATTAAAACTTTTTCATTTTTGTATAAGTTAATTATATGCTATAATAAGTGTCTCATTTTTGCAATCCTTTTCGCATTTGATTAGCGACATCGTCTAAAGCTTCTTTAGCTGCGAGTTGATTTCTCAAAACCTTTTCAATTACCCTTTCTTCAAGAAGTTTTCTTATATCAAACCAGAGCTCAATTTGGGGTTCAACTTTTGCATAATCAAGTTGATGATAGATACCTTCCAACCCAGGATATTGGTCAAATCTTTCTTGTACCTTTTTATTTTGAAGTACACTTTTTCTTACTGGCATATAGAAGGTCATGAGTGACCATTTTGCTGTTTGCTCAGGATTTGTAAACCATTTAATAAATTCCCAACAAGCTTTCTGTTTCTTTTCATTATCAGAATCTTTATCATTTTTGAAGATTACAATATTTGTTCCGCTAATGAGATTATGCTTTGTTCGGTTATAGGGAATTGGTGCCATGCCAAGGTTGAATGGTATACCGCCTTTTCTTAAATATACCGTTGATACACTTGAGCCTTCTACCATTGCAACTTTGCTTGCGAGAAAGTCGTTCTGTCCATCATATCCTGTTGATAAATATGCGACTTTATATTTGTTAAGAAGGTTATAGAGATAATTTAATGCTTCAACCCCTTCTTTGCTATTGAATAATGGTTCTGTGTTATCTTCATTCATTATTTCACCACCAGATTGAAGAAGAAGGTTCTCAAATTGCCAGGCATCAGTAGCAAAGGTTGTTCCCCATTGGTCAGTCCTTCCATCTCTATCTTTGTCTTGTGTAAGTTTTTTGCAAACCGAGATGAATTCCTCCCATGTTTTTGGAGGAGAATTTACATCCAATCCGTTTTGATAAAACATATCTTTGTTATAATACATAACGCGAACGCTTTTATTAAATGGGAATGACCAGATAGTATCATTTATAGTACTGCTTTTGATAAATACAGGATAGAAATCCGATAATTCCTTTTTTGGAAGTCCGTTTTTACCATTGATGAATTTTTCTATTGGAACGATTGCATCACCCTCAATAAATTTGGCAATCCAGGATTCATAAGCTTGAGCCATAGCTGGTTGGGTATTTGAAACTATTGAAGCCATTAATTTTTGTGATAATGCCTGGTATCTGCCCATTGAGACACCATTGACTTTAATGTTAGGATGTGTTTCATTAAATTCCTTAATCATTGTGCTAAGCGCATCACCTAAAGGACCACCCATTGCATGCCAGAATTCCACAACAGTTTGGTCTGTTACAACTTCTTTCCTTGAACAGCTTCCAAGAATCACGATAAACATTACAATTAAAATAATTTTATATCCTCTCATCTTTGCTCCTATACGATTTTTTTCAAATACAAAACTACTGATATAATAGTCAAGAAAATTAATAAAAACTTAATATACCAATTCAATATTTTTTGTAAAGTAAAAATAAATAAGTGCGTAGTTCAGTTGGTTAGAGCGTCCCGATTCATCCTTCGTCCCGATTGAATCGGGACTACGGAGAATGGACAGGTCGGGTCTGTTCAGTCTCGGCGACTAGACGGGCTGGGCGCCGAGACCGAAAGATGGCGAGTTCAAGTTTAATAACATTTTTCCCTTGAAAATCCTTTCTAACCACAAAGCATTGAAACGATCCTAACACCATTTGTAATGGTGTTTTAATAAACAGGATTACAAATCCTGCCCGTCTTGGCTCGGCACCAAGCCGAGACAGGTTAGGAACAATTGGAATCTGTGCATTCCGTCCCTCAATTTTCATTCTCCTTTGTGTCCGCGAGGTATCAGGGACATGTATGTTTCATCATAAGATATTTTGATATATTTAGCAGTAAAATACTTGACATAACAATCTGATTCTATAAGAGAAACTAAAATTACGGGGGCGTAGTTCAGTTGGTTAGAACGCTAGCCTGTCAAGCTAGAGGTCGCGAGTCCGAGTCTCGTCGCTCCCGCCAAAAAAAGTTTGCTTGTTGTATTAGAGGTCGTCCCGATTTACAAATCGGGATCGCTCCCGCCATTTTTTACAATAAAAATCATAAAACATTGACAATAATTTTCTAAAAAAGAGTATTAATTTATATGAAGAATATTCTTTTAACCAATGATGATGGAGTTTTTGCAGAAGGCATCGGAGAGTTGGCAAAAATTCTGAAGAAAAAATATAATGTTACCATTGTTGCTCCAGATAGAGAAAGAAGTGCAGTATCTCATTCCTTGACTTTACATTATCCACTTAGAATTGTTAAGGTTAGCAAAAATAAATATGCGATTGATGGCACTCCTGCTGATTGTGTTATTTTAGCCATAAATAGTATTTTAAATACTAAACCAGAGTTAGTAATTTCAGGAATCAATAATGGTCCTAATATGGGAGAGGATATTCTCTATTCTGGTACAGTTTCTGCTGCAATTGAAGCGATGAATATGGGTTATCCAGCGATTGCTGTTTCATTGGCATCTTATCAAAAGGGAAATTTTGCCGATTGCGCTGCCATCGTTGATTTACTTCTTAATAAAGATTTAAAATCAATACTTTCACCAAAAACTATTCTTAATGTCAATATACCACCTTTATCAATAGATGAGATTAAGGGAATTAAACTTACAAAATTAGGACACCGTATTTATTCTGACTTTATTGAAGAAAGAACGGATCCACGAGGCAAACAATACTTTTGGATTGGAGGACAGATTCCTGAATGGTCAGAAGATGGTGAAACGGATTTTGATGCTATAAAAGCCGGATATGTCTCAATTACCCCTGTAAATATTGATATGACAAATTATTCATATTTCCCCAAAATAGAAAATTGGATTAAGAGAAAATTTCAATCATAGCAAGACAAATAAGTACTGATTTTTAGTATCTATCAGAGTATAATTATGGATTTTTTCAAAGAGCGAGAATTAATGGTTGAGCGCCAAATAAAGGCTCGAGGTATTTATAATGAGAGATTATTGGATGCTTTTTTGAAGGTTGAAAGACATCTTTTTGTCCCCAAATCTATGACTCAGTTTGCCTATTATGACCAACCCTTAAGCATTGGCTATGGGCAAACTATATCTCAGCCTTATATTGTTGCTTTGATGATTGATTTATTAGATTTAAAAAAAGATAATATTGTATTAGAGATCGGAACCGGGTCTGGTTATCAAACGGTTTTATTAGCTGAGATGGCAAAGAGCGTATATTCTATTGAGAGAATAGAACCTTTAGCGAGAAGTGCTAAAAAAAGAGCAGAAAAACTGGGCTATAAGAATATTATTATAAAGGTTGGTGATGGAACACTTGGCTGGACAGATAGAGATTTTTCAATGAATGAAAATGTGCTGAGCAATTATAAAGAAGTTGACATAAAGTTTGATGGTATAATCGTTTCCGCCGCAGCACCAGAAATGCCTCAGAAATTGATTGAACAGCTTGCTGATAATGGAAGAATGGTAATTCCGTATGGTAAGCACTTCTCACAAGATTTGTTAAGAATTTCAAAAAGAAATAATAAAATTAAAAGAGAAAATTTTGGTGGTTGTATGTTTGTTCCCCTTATTGGTCATTATGGATGGAAGCAGTGAAAAAGTTTGTACTTTTATTTGTCTTACTTGCTTTTTTGCCCAATATTCTTCTTTGTGAAATAGAAAAAGAAACAGACATAAAGAAGCAAGCGAAAGTTTCAGAGTATTTAGAAGAAAGGAATTTTTCTAAAGATGCAATAATTATTGCTCTTGCTACTCTTCCAATTTTTGAATTAAGACTTGCTATTCCCTTTGCAATAAATCATCCTGAATTTAAAATGTCATGGCATAAATCATATTTATTAGCAATAATTGGTAATTTTTTACCAATACCATTTATTCTGTTGATATTGAGGTATGGAACTAAACTTTTGACACGAATTCCAATTCTAAAAAGATTTTTTGATTGGCTTTTTGCAAGAACTCGCAAGAAAGGAGCAGTTATCCAGAAGTATGAAGAATTGGGATTAATATTATTCGTGATGATACCACTTCCTATAACAGGAGCCTGGACAGGAAGTGTTGCAGCATATCTTTTTGGAATCAAGTTTGTTCCATCTTTGATATACATCTTGATAGGAATTTGTCTTGCAGGAGTTATTGTCACTATTCTTAGCTTGTTTGGAATATGGGGAGCTGTAATTGCTACTGCAGTTTTGATTATATTATTTGTTATCTGGATTGTTAATAATATTAAAAAGCGACCAATACAGAACTCAGAGAAATAGTAGGAGAAAAGAATGAAAAGATTTAAAAAGAAGAATGTAAAAAGTATCAATGAAGAAAAGGAGTTGATTAAATTCTTATCCAGCGTAGCTTTGTTTGAAAATCTTACTCACAATGAAAGAAAAAACTTAAGGCAGTATATATATGTGAGAAATTTCAAAGCTGGTGAGCAAGTATTTAAGAGAGGTTATCCTAATGTAATATGTTATATTGTTAAAGAGGGAGAGCTTAATGTTTATTTAGATATAGAAGATAAATCGCATATTTTGAATACACTTTGCCCGTTTGATTTTTTTGGTGAAATTGGCTTGTTCTTGGATAAAGAGCGCACAGCATCTGCTGTCGCAGTTAAAGATTCTGTTTTGTTAGGGCTCTCAAAAAAGGACTTAGCAAATTTTATTGATAGATTTCCCAGAGCTGGCATTAAAATACTTTATAAATTTGGAGAAATTCTTAGCGAGCATATTATAAAACTGAACAAAGAATTAATTGAAGGAAGAGAAGGGTAATATGGTAATAGAAAGAGCAAAGGTTATTAAATGGTTAATATTTGCCATTTGCGTTGCCTTGACTGTAGCGGCTATTCTTTTTTATAGATTTATTATCTCATATCTTATTGTAGCTTTTATAATATCTTATTTGCTTTCACCAATTATCAATTATGCTGAAAAGTATCATATCCCACGCACATTATCAATTTTAATAGTCTATCTTGTTATTGCTATGCTTATTGTCCTTATGATTTATGTTGTGATTCCTCAAATACGAGATCAAGTTATTGATTTTTCTAATAATTTTAAGGAATTACTGAAAAATCCTGAAGCCCTTAGTTTAAAGTCCTTGGGTTTAGAAAAAATATCTAATTCTATTGACCAATTGGCAGCAAGATTTCCTTTTCTAGAAATTGAGAAATATAAATCAGTTGTAAGTGGAAAATTAGTAAAGCTTCTTGAACAAATTCCACAAATTTTATTTAAATCAATAAGTAGCATAATTAATATATTTGCTTTCTTAATCATTGTGCCTGTTGTCTGTTTTTTTATGTTAAGAGATGAGCGAGTTTTCCTTAGAAATATTTTTTCAAAGATTAGCAATCGTTATTTTGAATTCTGTCTTCATCTTTTTGAAAAGATAGAAGAAAGTTTCGGCAAATTCTTCCGAGCATTATTATTAGAAACCGTACTTGTTGCTTTTATGTCAGTTATTGGTTTACTTATTCTCGGTATCCCTTATGCATTGATACTTGGTATTATTGTAGGTCTTGCGAATCCTATAAAATATTTTGGACCATTTATCGGAGCTGTTCCAACAGTGCTTGTAATTCTAATTGGTCCTACCCCAGATATTTACTTATTGTATATTACTATAATGTTTTTCATTGTGCAGCAAATAGATAGTTTAATATTATTTCCATGGCTTGTCGGCAGAAGTATAGATATGCATCCTCTTTTGGTATTGTTAACAGTAATTGCCGGTGGATATGCTTTTGGTATATTAGGTATGCTTTTTGCTGTTCCAGTTGTTTTCTTAATAAAAACAATTGTACAGGTTTCTGCCAAAAGTTTAAAACAGTTTGAGATAATATAACTAATGGGTTTCGTATTTTATAAAATATAGAAGTTTAAGATTAATTAGGAATAAATTATTTAAAGGAATATAAAATTCTATTTCACTTATTCAAATTGTTGACAGTTAAGAAATAGATTTTAGTTTATGTAAAATTTATGTATTGAAAAAAAAATAATCGCAGCATGTTATAGGAGGATTATAAATGTTTCAGGGTAATAAAGGTATACAAGAACTATTAAAGCAAGCCCAGAGAATGCAAAAGAGAATTAAGGAAAGTCAAGAAGAGCTTTCAAATAAAGTAATTGAAGCTTCTTCCGGTGGCGGAATGGTAAAGGTATCCATGAACGGTAATCAAGAGATACTCTCTTTAAAAATTGATAAGGAGGTTGTTAATCCTGACGATGTGGAAATGTTAGAAGACCTGATAGTTGCAGCTATTGAAGAGGCAAGACAAAAGGTTAAAGAAATGATTGAGTCTGAGATGTCAGATTTGACTGGTGGTATTAAAATTCCAGGATTAAATTTATGAAGTTTGAAGGAAATTTAGATAAATTAAAGGACGGATTTAAACAGCTTCCAGGAATAGGGGAAAAGACCGCAGAAAGACTTGCTTTTTATCTTATCAGTATTGATAAGAAGGCAGCTCTGAGTCTTTCAAATTTAATTAAAGAGTCTATTAACTCTATTAAAAGATGTGAAATTTGCAATATGCTTTCTGAGGAAAGTCCTTGCTCCTTTTGTAAAGATGAAACTCGGTTAAAAAATGTTTTATGCATCGTTGAAAAAACTCAAGATGTTTACTTAATTGAAAATACAAGCGAATATAAAGGCAGATATTTTGTCCTTGGAAATTTAATTTCTCCCCTTGATGGAATAGGACCAAAGCAAATTAATTTCCCGAAATTACAAAAGCTAATAAGTCAAGGTGGTATTACTGAATTGATTTTAGCACTTAATCCAAGCAGTAATGGTGAAACTACAATGTCATTTATTACATCAGAACTTAAGGATAAAAATCTAAAAATCACCAGATTAGCAACAGGACTTCCTATTGGTGGAGATATTGAGTTTATCAGCTCAAAAACCTTAGCAAGCGCAATTAAAAACAGAAATGAAGTATAATTATATAAAAATCCTCCCGACATTTGTCGGGACTAAATCCTAAACGCTTCACCCCGTTAGATATAACAATAATGAAGGCAATATTACTAATTAAATCCATTACAGTCTTTTATAAGAAAGTAAAAAAAAATAGAGATTACTATCTAACGGGGTGAACAATATCAAATGTCTAAAATTCTAAATTTAAAAAAGGAAGCGTGTAACAGCTTATTTTGTAATTCAAGTTTTGAACTTTGGAATTATTTAGTCCCCGATTAAATCGGGGATAGATATTCAGATTTAGGATTTAACGACAGAATGGAGTATAAAATATGGCATCAACAGCAGACTTCCGAAATGGAATGATAATTAATTTCAAAAACGATTTATATGAAATCGTAGAATTCTTACATGTAAAACCAGGGAAAGGTGGAGCATTTGTAAGAACAAAACTCAAAAATGTTAAGACAGGGGCAGTCCTTGAAAATACATTTCGCGCAGGTGAGAAGGTTGAAGAAATTCGTATTGAAAAGCATAAGATGGAATATTTATATTATGATGGAACAAATTATGTGATAATGGATCCCGTATCTTATGAACAGTTGGAGGTTTCTGAAGAATTATTAGGAGATAAAAAGCTGTATTTTAAAGAAAATATAGAAATCGCGGTTTTAACAAATAATGATGAGATAATCAGTGTTGAATTACCTACTACTGTAAACCTGAAAGTAACTGAATGTGAACCAGGAGTAAAGGGTGATACAGTTTCCAGATCAACCAAAGGGGCAGTATTAGAAACAGGTTTGAAAGTTAATGTTCCAATGTTTATAAATCAAGGGGATGTTGTAAAAATAGATACTCGGACAGGAGAATACATAGAAAGGATTAAGTAATTATTATGAATGCAGTTGTTGAGCCAAAATATTGTATCAAATGCGGAAGCCCTCTAAAAGATAAAAAGGAAGGAAACATAACAAGAAAGTGGTGTCAAAATTGTGGCTGGACATACTATGAAAATCCTGTTCCAGTCTGTGCATGTATTGTTTTAAATGAAAAGGATGAGATACTGTTAATAAAAAGAAAAGTTGAACCTTCTGCCGGCAAATGGGCGCTTCCAAGTGGATATATTGAAATCAACCAGACGCCCGCCGAATGTGCTGTTGCAGAATTAGAAGAAGAAACTGGATTAAAAGGCAAAATCAAAAAATCATTGGGATATTTTATGCAAGAATCTCCTGTTTGTAAAAGAGTTATATCTTTTGGATTTTATTTAGAAAAAATAGAGGGAAAACTAAAGCC
Organism: uncultured Candidatus Cloacimonadota bacterium; assembly: GCA_964398885.1. Lineage (GTDB taxonomy): Bacteria > Cloacimonadota > Cloacimonadia > JGIOTU-2 > JGIOTU-2 > JAGMCF01. Next base: position 30,172 of record CAYNOU010000020.1, read on the forward strand.
CGGTGATGATGCTCTTGAGGCAAAATTTTTTACTGTCTCAAAAATGCCGTATTTGCCCTTCTCTTCTCATAGAAGGTTTATTGAGATAATCAAAAAGGAAGAAGGAATCTTATGAAAGAAAAGAAAGATATTAAAGAAAATCTAAACATAGAGGAAAATGAAAGTAAAAAAATTTACGATTTGCTTAGAAAGCGAGTTCAGAAATCTGTTAATAGTTACTTTGGTGAAAAGGCTAAAAAGGTGGTTGACTATGTTCTTTTGCTTCCAGATTTTTTTATGCTCTTATGGAGATTGATGCGAGACAAAGAAGTGTCTAAAGATAAGAAACTTTTTATTGGGGCTATCATTGCGTATGTATTGCTTCCTATTGATTTAATTCCAGATTTTATACCTGTAATTGGTTTTGTGGATGATTTGGTTCTAATTGCGATTGGGTTGAACACCATTTTTGTAAAAACAGATAAAAAGATTTTACATAAACATTGGAGTGGTGAAGGAGATATTTTAGAAAGGATTCAATCAATTATAAAACTTGGCAATGATATTTTGTCAAACAGGATAATTGGGAAAATCACTCGTTGGGTGAACAAAAGAGCGGGGTGAAGGGGTATAAGGGTATAGGGATATAGGGAAATTTGGAGATTGAATTAGGTTTTATCATAAGTAAGCAAAAAGCTGTATTCTGAGATTTACTCTGTTAAATATAAAGTTATTTAATTATGATTTTCTTTATAATGTAGATGAAATTTAAAAATAGCTTTGTGCTTTTGCCTGCCCCGTAGGGAAGAATGACCATATCGGGGTGACTTTGTGGCAAATTAAACAAGGGGATTTTCCAATGAAATTAGTGCTTGCTTCTAAAAATAAAGATAAAATCCAAGAGATAAAATCACTTTTACAAGGCTTACACATAGAAATTTTAACATTCAAGGATTTTGACTCTTTCCCTGAAACAATTGAGGACCAACAAACCTTAGAAGCAAATGCAGAAAAGAAATCCCGAGCGATTTGGAAAAAATTCCACCTTCCTACTTTAGCTGATGATACTGGATTATTTGTTGATGCTTTAAATGGTAAACCCGGGGTGTATAGCTCCAGATTTGCGGGTGAGAATGCAACATATAAACAAAATAGACAAAAACTTCTCTATATGTTAAAGGATATCCCCCCAAAAAAAAGAACAGCAACTTTTCGGACAGTAATTGTTTTTATTGACAAAAAAGGAAGCAAATTCGTAGTTAATGGTGAATGTAAAGGATATATTGGATTTGAGGAAAGAGGTAAAAATGGTTTTGGCTATGATTCTATTTTTTATTATGATAATGTAAATAAAAGTTTTGCAGAACTCTCCTCTGAGGAGAAGAATAAAGTCAGTCATAGAGGAATTGCTCTTATAAAAATAAGAGCAATTATTAAAGAAAAAATTCATAATTGATGGGCTGCAAAATATGGAGTGCATTAACCGTGTTAATGCATAAAGTGACACGGTCACTTTACTCCAAAATGAACTAAATCGTTCGTAAAAAATAGGGAAAAATAAAGAAGGAAAAATGAAAAAAATAATAATTGTATTCATTTTACTACTAATTACAGCTATCTCTTTTGCTGAGACACATATTCCGCCCGGAAATGTAAGTGGCATTTGGACATTTCCCAATAGTCCGTATATTATTGATGGTGAAATAAATATTCCAGTTGATAACACATTAATAATTGAACCTGGAGTGCAGGTACTTTTTTCTGGGCATTACAAGTTTTATATTTTTGGAAGATTATTAGCAGAAGGAACTGCAACTGATACTATTACTTTTACAGCTCAAGATACTACAGTAGGCTGGTACGGACTAGAAATTTTTAATACAAATTCAAGTGGACAGGATAGTTCAAAGGTTGTCTATTGTAAATTAAAGTATGTTAATATTTCAGGAATCTGTGGTGCCATTTATTTTTTTAATTCATCTTCTCACTTGATAAAAAATTGTTTAATAACCCAAAATATTACTCGTGGGATTTATTGTCATGATAATTCAAGCCCGAGTATCAAAAATGTAAATATCACAGGTAATACTGGCGGATTATATTGTATTAATAATTCAAATCCGAATTTAGAGGATGTTACTATCATTGGAAATATAGGTACAGGAATAACCTGTTTTGATTCAAGTCCTATTTTAGAAAATGTAATAATACAGAAGAATAAAGCTATTGGAGGTGGGGGAATATATTGCAATAATGCTAATTTGAGTTTAAGCAATGTTACTATTACTGGTAATTTTGCAACTAATTCTGGAGGTGGAATTTGTTGTACTGGGAATTCTTCCGTTAATTTTGATCCAGATAATCGTTGTAATATATTCTTAAACTATGCAGGTTTAGGTAATGATTTATATGCTTTTGACTGTCCACCTATTAATGTAATTGTTGATACTTTTACAATTTTAGAACCTGACCAAAATTTTGCATGTCCCATTGATAATTTTACATTTGATATTCTAAATGGTAAGGTTGTGCAGGTTGATAATGACCTGTATGTTAGTCCTGATGGTTCCGATGATAATAGTGGATTATCTCCTGATAACCCTTTACTTACAATATCCTGGGCATTAATAAAAATTTATGCTGATAGTATAAATCCTCATACAATTCATTTAACAAATGGAATTTACTCACCTTCCCAAACAGGAGAAAGATTCTCTTTAAATTGCAGAAGTTATGTTTCTTTGCATGGAGAAGATACATTTTTTACTATTCTGGATGGTGAAGAAACTGGTGGTATTCTAACATGTTATATTGATAATTGTTTTTCTATTGAGAATATGACTATTAAGAATGGTCGTACAAAGGATGGAGGAGGAGTTTTTTGTTACGATCATTCTAGTCCAGATATTACCAATGTGATAATAGTAGGAAACTCTGCTTCTATATTTGAATATAGTACAGGAGGTGGAATTTATTGTGGGAAATATTCTAGTCCACAATTAACAAATGTTATTATTAGTGGAAATACTGCTTATTATGTTGGAGGGGGTATTATATGTTATGATAATTCTAGTCCTAATTTAGTTAATGTTACTATTTGTGAAAATACTGCTTATTTTGGGGGTGGAATTTACTGTTGGCATAATTCTAGCCCGACTCTAGTAAATTGTATTCTCTGGAATGATTCTCCAAATGAAATTGGTGGCTCTGTTACAGCAACTTATTCAGATATTCAGGGAGGTTGGGCAGGAACAGGCAACATAGACGCAGACCCATTATTTGCAGACCCGGGAAATGGTGATTTTCATCTAACCTGGACTAACTTTCCAATACAAGATTCCACAATGTCTCCTTGCATAGATGCAGGCGACCCAAGCTCACCTCTTGACCCAGACAGTACCAGAGCAGATATGGGAGCATATTACTTTGACCAGAGTCAACAGGGAGTAGGGGACACACCAATTCAGGCAACAACTTACCTACTATACCAGAACTATCCAAATCCTTTTAACACTTCAACTATAATTTCTTTTAATTTAGCCACGAAATCACACAAAAAAGCACGGATAAAGATTTATAATATCAAAGGGCAGTTGGTGAAAATTCTGGAGTGTGGAGAGTCTCTCTCCACAAAAGCGATCCCGATAAAATCGGGACTTTACTCCATATCATGGGATGGAAAAGATGAAAATGGTAATCCATTAAGTTCTGGAATTTATTTCTATAAATTGGTTCTCAGTGATAAAATTATAGACACTAAAAAATGCTTACTATTGAAATAGGATATTCATATAATATATTAGCTACAAAATTAAACAAAAAATAAAAATAATAAGTTATTCATTTCGTGTTACTTTTGTGTGATTTTGCCTGCCTTGCCGTAGTTTGACGCCCGTTCTCCGTAGTAGTGTAACTACGAAGGGTGAAAAGGCAGGTGGCTAAATCAGGAGATAAAATGCTAAACCTACAAATATTTCGTGAATATGATATAAGAGGAATAGTTGGTAAGGATTTAACAGATGTAATTGTTGAAGACATTGCACTGAGTTTTGGAACTTATATGAGAGAGAAGGATTTAAAAACTCTTGCCCTTGGTAGTGATTGTCGTTTAAGTTCTGATAGATTTCGTGAAATCTTTGCTGATGCTTTGATTAAAACTGGCTGCGATGTAGTTGATGTAGGCACTGTGCCAACCCCTGTTCTCTACTTCGCAATTGAACATCTAAAAACTGATGGTGGAGTAATGATTACAGGAAGCCATAACCCGCCAGAATTCAATGGATTCAAACTATGCATCGGCACTTTCTCTATTTACGGCAGAGAAATCCAAAAAATAAGAGAAATTATTGAAGAAGAAGTGTATATATCTGGAAATGGAAAATATGAAAAATATGATAAGATAATTCAAGATTATCAGAATTATTTAGTTAATAATTTGAATTTGAAAAGAAAATTGAAGGTTGTGGTAGACTCTGGAAATGCTACGGCAGGTCCAGTTGTTCCAAAACTATTTGAAAGATTGGGCTGTGAAGTTATATCTTTATACGATGATATGGATGGAAATTTTCCCAATCATCATCCTGACCCCACTATTCCTGAATATTTGGAAGACCTGATTTCAACATTGAAAAAAGAAAACGCAGACATAGGTATAGCCTTTGATGGCGACGCTGACCGTATTGGTGTAGTTGATGAAAATGGTAATATTATCTGGGGAGACCAATTATTGATGATATTTGCCAGAGATGTTTTGGAAACAAATCCCGGGTCAATAATTATTTCTGAAGTTAAATCATCTAAGAATCTATATGATGATATTAGAAAACATAATGGTATCCCAATTATGTGGAAAACAGGGCATTCGCTAATCAAGCAGAAGATGAAAGAAGAAGGAGCTTTACTTGGTGGTGAGATGAGCGGTCATATGTTTTTTGCTGATAGATATTTCGGATTTGATGATGCAATCTATGCAGCAGGTAGGCTTATGGAAATATTTTCTAAATCTGATTCAAAACTAAGTGAATTACTTGCAGATGTTCCTGAAACATATAATACTCCAGAAATTAGAGTTGTTTGTCCTGATGAGATAAAGTTTGATGTTGTGGAAAAAGTTAAAAATTATTTCTCAAAAAAGAATTACAATATAAATGATATTGATGGAATGCGTATAACTTTTGATGATGGCTGGGCACTCGTGCGTGCATCAAATACTCAACCTGCTTTAGTCTTAAGATTTGAGAGTACTTCTCAAGAAAGATTAAATGAAATTCAACAAATGATTACCGGAAAGGTGCAGGAGTTTATAAAATAGAAATTAACAATAGCGTTTGTTACTTTCTTTGATTGAGAATACATCTGTAATTTTTCCATATTGATTTTATATCTAATATTCTAGAGACCAGTCTAAAAAGTATTAGCCACAGATTTACACAGATTTTAACAGATTGATTTTATTAAAGTTATGAAAATTATATTCGCGTTACTTCGTGTCCTTCGTGGCTTTTTAGACAGGACTCATTCTATTTGATTATAAGAATTTAAAATTTGCATACTAACCTTGACATTTAAAAATAAGTATAATATTTGGAATAAAATGAAGTAAAATAACTAAATCAATTACTAAAAACGAGGAGGATGATATGAAAAATAAAAAGATAGCCACCTATCTATACAGACCGAATAAGCTAAATGGTGTATTTATAAAGGTAATATTACTTTCAATTGGAATTACATTGCTATTGTTAACCCAGCTTTCTGCTGAATATTGGGAGCAACTTTATCCAGAAATTGATGCACCAGTTGCTGATATGGAATTTTCTGAGATTCTTGGAATTTCTGAATATGGTTTGATTTTTGCGATTGCTGATAGCGGTGGAGGACTGGGATATTTTGATAGTACTGGAAACTTTAGTATCTTTAGTGTTGCAACAAATTTAGGAGCGGTTTCCGTAGCTGCTGATAATGCAAACAACCGGATTTTCTGTGCTTTTGGCTGCGGAAGTTATAGTGATGGACTTTATGAATTTGATGTTGCTACACATCAATTTGAACTTATTGAATGGATTTATAACCCGAATTTTGTTAAGAAACTGTCATCAGGGTTCTATTTTGGTTATGATAATGGAATGATGTTCTCAGAAACTGGTGATGAATGGGAACAAGTTGATTATTTTATAGGGAAAAGGGTGAAAGATATTGAAGAATTAAGCGATGGAACTATTTTCGTATCTTTTTATTACAATCTTTTTATTCCGACTTGTAACGGGATTTGTGTAGTATCTGATAGCACTTTTAATTCATATTCTACTGGTCTCCCAGTACATGATATTTATATCTACCAACATCAAATAGAGGAGGTTTTTATCTCTACGGGAGGTGGAACTTTTTCAGACGGAATTTATAAGGTTGAATATGAGAATGGAGAAATAATAGGTTTTACTGTTTTGAACTGGTGCTGGATACCAGGCGAAATTTATTGCTATGATGATTGGCTTGTAGTTGCAAGTATGGATCTTGTATATCCTCCATATCTATTTCTTGTAGAGCCAGTAGAAATGGGAGAAATGCACCAAATCGGTATAGGACTTGATTTTGAAACTGTTTACTGTTTTGAAACTTATCCGATATATTGTCACAACATTATGGTTGGTACTGACAATGGAATTTTCTTGGGAATAAATTTAAACCGTTTCCCTAACTGTGAACTATCTACTTTTACTGTTCAATATTTAGATAATGTTGCAACTCTTTATTGGGTCACTCAAAGTGAGACAGATAATTTAGGTTGGAATATTTATCGTTCTATAAATGACAGTTCATTTGCTAATGCTGAGATGATAAATATTGATTTGATTCCTGGTTATGGCACGACAACAGAACCACATAGTTATATTTATGAAGATCTGGATTTGGAACCCAATTCAGGAGATATTATTTGGTATTGGCTGGAGAGTATAACCTTAGGTGGAGTATCTTATGTTTATTATCCGCCAGTCAGTCTGGTCATTCCAAGTGGAATTGACGATTGGCATCTGCATTCAAAAGATATTGTATTATCTCAGAACTATCCTAATCCGTTTGATGCTTTCACTACTATTTCTTTCAATTTAGCCACTAATAAACACGAATTCATCCCGTTAAATAGCAAGCATATAACGGGACAGGCACAAATAAAAATTTATAATATCAAAGGTGAACTCATCAAACAATTGTCAATATTAAATAGTAAATCGTCAATTAAGTGGGATGGGAAAGATGAAAATGATAAGAAGCTTTCAAATGGAATTTATTTCTATTGTTTAGAAAGTGGGAACTATAAGTCAAAGACTAAAAAAATGATATTACTAAGATAGAAGGATAAGATGAGAAGAAAGTATTCTATTTTACTGATAAGTTTACTTCTATTGCCAGGAATCTTGCTAGCCAGCCAGATTATTCAGAAGAAACTTCCCCATTCTGAAATGATTCCGATTGTAGAAGAGAAAGCAAAACCGAAAAATCAAATTGTTCGGAACCGATATAATTCCTTATGTTTTATACCTTATCCTACAACCATAGGTGTAGATGAAAATCCTAAAGTGTGCTATAGTTGGCTCGCAGGGTATACAGAGGGTTATGTAGATGTAGATAGCATAGGCACCGCAGCCTTTGACTATTATGGAAATAGTGGGATTGGATATAATAATCCTTTTGGGTTATCTCCAGTCCCAGGATTTACCCTTGAACCAGGCACATTCAATTACATTTGGTGGACAGAATCCCCAAACCCTTTTTATAATGATAATGGAATTATCCCTATCACAGTATATCCAGAAGGAGAATATGAATTAGGATACAATAGTAGAATGTTGGGTGATTACTATTATCCGGGTTGTACAGGTGCAGTAACATACTTTACTCCATTTACTGATAGCCTATTAACTGGAACTCATAATATAACTGGTGTAAGACATTTGCTCTATAATCGTCATATTCCATCAACAGATACTCTTGATACACCAGAATATGCTCCTCTTACTTTTAAGGTTTATAATGCTAACCCTGACACAACATTAGGTACACTAATTTACGAAGAAGAAATCATTATACCTTCTACTCAAAGGATTAAGTGGACAACAATTCCATTTAGTGAAGAGATAGCAATTACTGAGGATTTCTTTATCTTAATTACAGGTGAGTTTGTTGACGGAATTACAAATCCAGATCATCCAAAGTATTTTATGCTTGTTGATGATAATACGGCTTATCTACTTGGTGAAAGTTATTATGCAGGTCACTCATTCAATTATGTAGATACTCTAGATGTATTAGAGGATTATCCCTATGACTTTTATTGTAATGCTTTGATTAATGTAATTGTAGCTGTTGATCCTGAGAACGAAATTGATGAAGAATCAATATTTCTCTATCAAAACTACCCTAACCCTTTTAGTGGTTCAACAACGATTTCCTTTTTAGCTACAGATTTGCACAACTTGTCAGCCAACTGGCGGAGATTAGCACAGGTAAAAATTTATAATATCAAAGGTGAACTCATCAAACAATTGTCAATATTAAATAGTAAATCGTCAATTAAGTGGGATGGAAAAGATGAAAATAATAGGCAACTTTCTAATGGAATTTATTTCTACAGATTGATAATTGACAATAAGATTATTGATACTAAAAAGTGTGTGATTTTAAGATGATATTTGGAGTGTGGAGAGTCTCTCTCCACGAATGTCAACAGAGTTAACACACTACATATACCCAGAAAGGATAAAAACCTTTATGATTCAAATTGAAAACCTATGTAAGACCTATATCAATAAGAAAAAAGGTATTACAACAAAAAAAGAAGCAGTAAAAAATATCAGCTTTGAATGTAACCCTGGAAAGATATTTGGACTGCTTGGTCCAAACGGAGCTGGTAAAACAACTACGCTTCGCTGTATCTCAACTCTTATAAAACCCACTTCTGGTTTAATCAAAGTAAATGGTTATGATATTCTCAAGGATGAAAAAAAGGTTCGCTCAATAATTGGATTTCTTACAAGTGATATGAAATTAGATGGTTATTTTACACCAAATTATATGTTAGATTATTTTGGACGACTTAACAAGATGGGTTCAGAAAATATAAGAAAAAGAAAAGAAGAATTGTTCAGGGAATTAGAAATGGAAGATTTCATTGATATTAAGATTGATAAACTCTCATCCGGAATGAAACAGAAAACCTCACTTGCAATCAGTCTTATACATAATCCTGACATAATTGTTTTTGATGAACCAACAAATGGGCTGGATATTATCACTGCAAAAAATGTTACAGATTTTTTACAGAAATCTGCTGATGAGGGTAAAACAGTTATTATCTCAACTCATATTATGAGTGTGGCAGAAAAACTTTGTGACGAGATTGGAATTTTAATTGAAGGTGAATTAAAAGAACTTGGAACTCTTCCTGCAATTCTTTCTAAAAACAAAGCAGATAATTTAGAAGATGTATTTTTTAAATATTTAGTCTGAGTAATTCATAAACCACAAAGTCACCCCGATATGGTCATTCTTCCCTACGGGGCAGGCAAAGGCACGAAGTCTTAATAATATTTTGATAAAAGCAAATATTCAAATATTCATCAGAAAAATCTATCTTACGGAACTATCTCTATTTTCAATATTCTTCGTGTCCCCGCGTCCGCGGGGATAGTGCCTTTTGTGGTTAAAATCCAGATTAGAGGTTGAAAATGTTTAGAGATTCTTTAATAATAATGAACAAAGAGCTAAAAAGACTTTTTACAGATAGAAAAATGATTTTCCTTCTTGTACTTGTGCCTATGCTTATATTACCTGTAATGTATTCTGTTATGGGTTATATGGAAAAATCAAGGAACAAGGAAATAAGTGAATATGAAGCAGATATTTTTATTTATCCTGGTAAACAAAATGAAACTCCTGTCTTTGACAAATTCCACAATGAACTTAAAGAATTTAATGCTAAGTTGAATGTAATTCCTGAACAGCAAATTGATATATCAAAAGATTTAATAACAGAAAAAGAGTCTGAACTGCTTATTGTTTTTCCAGATAATATACAGAAAAAGTTTGAAGATATGACTCCATTTGATATTCAATTATATTATAATGCCAGTTCTGATTATTCGTCTCATATATATTATAAAACAAGGAATTCGTTTGATGCAATTGGTGATACTCTTATTGCTGAAAGATTGGAAAAAATGAAACTACCTACTGGAATTCTCAGTCCTTTTACAATAAATAAAACTGTTACCCCACAGGAATCTAATCTTGCAAAGAAGGGAAGTATTGCTGGAAAATTGTTAGGAATATTACTCCCGTTCTTTATTTTGATATATCTTTTTTCAAATTCTTTGACTGTTGGAACAGATACTGTTGCAGGTGAAAAAGAGCGAGGAACTCTTGCTATTCTACTGGTGAATCAGGTGGATAGACTTTCTATAATAGTTGGGAAGATGCTTTCAGTAATGTGTGCTGCATTTGTAGGTGCCATAAGTTCTGTAGCTGGACTTATTATCGGGTCCCGCTTTTTTATTTCAATTTTTGGTGGTTCAATGAAGGAATTAAAAGGCTTTGTATTACTCGCAAAAGATTATCTCCAATTTGCAATAATATTAATCCCGGTTGCGATGTTGGTAGTAGCGATTGTAATGATTATATCAACCTATGCCAGAAATATTAAAGAAGCTCAAGGTATGATTATGCCCGTATATTTTGTTGTGATGATTATTGGAGTTTCAACTATGAGAATGACTGAGACCCCATCTCTATGGATGATATATACTCCTATTTTTAATTCTCTCATTGCACTTAAATCAATTTTTATGCAAAATGCAATCTGGGGAAATGTATTGATTTCTGCTTTTAGTTGCCTTATCTTATCAGGAATTTTGATTTTCTATATGTTGAAAATGTTTAGGGATGAGAGGATTTTGTTCAGGATTTAGCCACAAATTTTTAAAGGCTGAAGGATTACAAAGGATTACAAAGGATTATGAAGATTATTAGATTTAACCATTACGGAGGTTTCACGAGCTCAACCATCCGTAAGGTTAGACTGTAACCTTGCAAATGGTTGATCCCGATACATTGGGACGCAATGGTTAGAAAGAAAAATAATACAAGGAGTCAACTATATAGAAATAAAAGTTAATTAGCTTGTTTCGTCAGTTTGA
>CAYNOU010000021.1:0-1910 GCA_964398885.1 uncultured Candidatus Cloacimonadota bacterium
AGCCATTTGTACCAACCGGAGAACATGGCTTGAAAGGTGAATATTTTAATCTTTCGCCGTGGGAGGATAAAGAGGGACCAGAAAAAGTTCCACAATTAAATCCGACTACTGTCCAGATTGACCCAAGAATAGCGTTCCGTTGGGGAGAAAGAAGTCCAGCTCCCAATATAACTGCTGATTATTTTTATGTTCGTTGGACAGGGAAAATTCATACAGAAGTATCGGGCACTTATAAATTCTGCATAGGTGGTTATAAAGAAGGTCTCTGGAAAGGATATGATAAAAAGCAATGGGGTCGGAGATGGCCCGGTGATGATGATTATGTTGGTAAAGATACCGATATTGGATTTAGATTACTCTTTGACAATAAGATAGTTTTAGATGAATGGGTTCATGACTTTAATTGGGAACCTGAAAAGACCACATGCTCTGTATTTTTAGAAGGCGATAAATGGCATGACATCAAATTGGAAATATTTGAAAAAACAGGTTATGCATCCTGCTTCTTATTATGGCAAGCACCGGGTTCAAGCAAGTTTGAGATTGTCCCATCCTCTGTGCTTAGGCCATAATGAGATATGCAAAATAATTAATTTCACTTCATTTCTGGCTACGGCTTGCTCCGCCAAGACGAGTGTCATTCCCGTGAAAACGGGAATCCAATGAAATAAAGGATTCTGGATTCCACCTCAAGTGCGGAATGACAATAAAATGGTGTTTTGCAGATCTCATCTTAGGCCATAATGAAAGGAGAATGATGAAAAAGAAATATATTAATTTGTGTTTTAAATATCTATTTATATTTGCTATTGCTCTGATATTGTCGTGCTGCTTTGTTCCAGAAAAGTTCACTGCAAAAGTTGAAATTAATAGTGATGGCTCATACTCATTTACCTATGATGGAATATTGACACATGCTTTAGCAAAAGCTGCACTTATGCAAGGTCCTTTGTCAAAAAAAGATAAATCTGAAATGAAAGAAATTGAGAATGAGTTTAACATAGAGCTTGAGTTCAAAAAGGCTAATTACATTGGGAATGGACAATTTGAAGTTTTGTATGAAAAGACAGGGAAAGTAGGTGAATCATTCTATTTCTTTGATAAAGATTATTGCTTCTTTTCTATTGAGTTTTGTAAAGGTGATACAATTGAAGTATCAGGATTTCAATTAGATAAAGAATCTTTAGCCAATATGGAACAGTTTAACTTAAAAATAGATGGTGACTTTGAAATATTGACTAATGCGAATGTTGTTAAACATAATTCAAAAATGAAAGTAAAAAAGATAAGGGATAAGTATTGCTATAAGTGGCGAGTGAAATCCAATTTGGAGTCTGCACCTAATATGGTGTTAACCTATCAGCCTTGGCGCCCAGACATAGAAACAGAAGAAACTACAGATTAGTTTTACATAAACTTAGACTAAATGAGGAATTAATTTGCTGACTTTACAGGTTAGAACCCATAAACAATTTGAGTGTATAAATATCACTTCACAAGTCCATAGTTTAATAAGAGATTCTGGTGTGGAGGATGGGATTGTAATAATCTATTGCCCACACACTACAGCAGCAGTTACAATCAATGAAGGTGCAGACCCGGCAGTTACACAAGATATATTGAATGAACTTGATAAAGTAATCCCCTTAAAAGATAATTATCAACATTTGGAAGGGAATTCTGCAGCTCATATTAAATCCAGTATTATTGGTTGTTCTGAATCTGTAATAATTGAGAATGGCTCTTTGGTTTTAGGAACCTGGCAGGCGATTTTCTTTTGCGAATTTGATGGACCAAGAAATAGGAAGGTGTTTATTAAAATAATTGGAAAGTAATATGAGTTAGAAGTTAGAGGTTTCCAGTATCCCACCTTCGCAATGTTTCGGTGGACAGGCAAGTTTCCAGTTTCA
>CAYNOU010000021.1:2010-33292 GCA_964398885.1 uncultured Candidatus Cloacimonadota bacterium
GTTTCAGAACCGATAGACTTACCCGGTTGTCCTTTTCCTGTATGGATATTTCCAGTTGCATAAATTACTGCAATCTTTGGTTTATATTCATCACTCCAATCATATCTGAACATATCCCTTTTGTATTTTTTAACAATTTTTGCATTATCAAATTTATCCTTTATTTTATCTTCAAGTTCATCCTCATATATAATTCCATCTATCAATCCAGCAGTTAAGGCACCTTTTGCAATAAAATACGGTCCATCATCAATTAGTTCTTTCACTTTTTCTTCAGACATTCCTCTTCCTTCAGCAATCATAGAAACCATTTCTTCATAGATTCCATCAAGGTAGTAGGTAAGCATTTCTTTTTCTGCTTCTGTCATCTCGCTTTCAGACAGCATATTTCCTGCAGTTTTATACTGATGACTTCTAAAATTTATTACTTGTATGCCAAGAGTATCTAAAAGTTCTTTGAGATAAGACATAGAAATTGAGAAACCGGAAAGGTCAACTCCGCCTGACGGATTTAGATAAATCTTATCTCCTACAGCGGAAGCCAGAGCATAATTCATATTCCCGATGTCGTCAAAGTAATAAACAATTGTTTTACCAGCGGATTTGAAATCCAGAAGAGCATCCCTTATCTCCTCATATTTTGCTATACTTGCGCCAATATTTCCAGATTTGAAGACGATTCCTTTTATTTCATCATTTTCTTTTAGTTCTTTAATTGTTTTAAGAATTTCAGAAATTGTGTGACCTTTTGTAGTTACTATTTGAAATGGTCCAATTTTTTGCTTTGGCTTTTGCTCAAGAATAAGTCCTTTCAGCTTATAATCGTAAAATTTATTTAATGGTTTCTTTTTCAATAATGTTCTGAAGTTCTTTTTTGAGATATTTGCATAGCATAAACCATGGTTATTATCATTGTGAGTGAAATTTGTCCCTATTTTAATCTTGGATAAATTTATGCTAAAATTTGCTGAGAAGGTCTCTTCATCAATATTATAAGAACCACCAAGTTGAACACCATTAATAAATTCAGTTTCTATGCCCAAAACTGGTTTTCTCCATTCTTTATTTGCATATTGGAAGTCACAGTTAAAAGTTAGTCTATCCCAAAATTTGTCCTTAATAGAAATTGGTCTTAGAGCAAAACCTATTTTTCCATTTCTGTTATCATTCGTTAACTTACTTCCTACAGCCCCAAAGGATAAAAAATCAAATGGTCTATACAGCAGTGATAATCTCCAATCTCCTTTTTTGAATTTACTATTATTCCAAGTATAATCCCAACCCAGATACATATTTTTTATTCCGCAATTAAAACCGTTTGCAAGAGTATGAATGCTTAGATTATCCTGAATATTTTCAAAGCAATATCCAAGATGTTTCAGGTTAAAGAATAGCGAGTAATTTTTTTGAAATTTTTCTTCTTCAAAATATTGAACATATCCAATGCCACCAGCATTTCCAAATCCTAATGCTGCAGGATTTACTTTTGTTGCAAGAAAATTATCAGTTGTTGCCACAGAGAAGGCGGAATAGTCAATACTATTTGCAAGTAAACTAAATGGTATTAAGATTAGAAATAAAGCGATGATTTTTTTCATGATTATCCTCTTAAAATTTTTGACCATAATTCATAAAGTTAGGTAAAGTTTTTTATCTCACTATGTTCATTAATAACAGGTCTGTATGTGAAGTTATCTTTTTTCTCAAAAAAATATCCTATACTTATCTCCAATTTTCAACCTTTAATCCTTTGATTCGCTTAAAATGTTTTACATTGTCAGACACAAGAACTGCATTTTCAGACATACAAATTACTGCAATGAGCAAATCAAAATCGTCTATAATTTCTCCTGCTGTTCGTAATTTATTTTTTAAGTTCCCAAACTTTTCTGATGCTTCTTCTGAAATAGATTTATATCCAATTCGTGCAGACAATTTCTTAACCTGCATATAATTCTTATCACGATTTGCTGGATCAGATTTTGCAACTCCATAGTATAACTCACACATTGTTATAATGGTTGTTGTTATTATATCCTTTTGGCGAATGTTAATATTATTTTTAACATTTCCGACATCTTTTAACCAAAATATAATCGTATTCGTATCAAGAATATATTTCATAAGTTGATTTCCTTCAAACGATTTATACGACTTTTCTTAATGATAGAGATAAGTTCTTCCGCAGATTCATTACCTTTCCAAGTTCCGGCAAATTCATCACCTAAGGGTCTTGTAGCCTGTTTAGTTCTATCTAAATTCATTCCAAGACGAAAATAATGGATTAGTTCAAAAATTTCTATTAACTTATCTTTAGGGATAAAATTCAGTTCATCTATAATTTTGGGTCTAATGTCTTTTGTTTGCATTTTTTACCTTCTTCCTTTAATGAGGATAATTTATTCTAATAAATTTGTAAAACAAATTTTATTATTTTTTTGTCAAACTTTTTGATTTATACCATAGGAAATTCCATAAGAAATTTTAATCCTTTTCGTTCTCCACTGGTTCATCCGTTGGGGTAAAAGTTGATAAAAAAATATTTTATTGTTATTTAAAGCAGGTCAAGTTTTTCATCTCATTATAGAGAATTTACAGGAAATTATTTTCAGGTGCGTAAACTTTCCGCATATGTTCTGATTTCTGGATTAACTCTTTTACATACAGAACCTTGCTTTCTTCTATTTCCAAAGTCCTGGCTATGTCGTGAATTTCCCATTCTTTTTCTAAAGCCAATAAAATTAAATCCAATTTTTCATAAGGGATTCCTATTGCTTGTTCATCGGTAATTCCTGGAATAATATCTGGAGACGGGGTTTTTCTAATAATTCTTGATGGAATATTTAAATATCTCGCAAGTTCTCTTACCTGCGTTTTGTATAAATTTAAGAGTGGCATAATATCAGCGGCATCGTCGCATCCATGCTTTACGAAGAAGCCAATCTTATATTCAGTTTTGTTTGCAGCGCCGACCACCAATCGGTTCTCAATCTCTGCATAAAAATAAAGCAATAGCATTCTCAGCCTGTGTTTTATTCTATAATAGGCATTGCCTTTTTTAAGGTAAGAGTTAAATTCTTTATCTTTAAAACTTAGAATGCTGTCTGAGAAGGGAGTCTTTCCTGTTTTTCTTTCATAAAAATTGTAAGCTTTCTTAACCAAAGCTCCTTTTGATTTTTGGGGCAGTGGAAATTTATTTAGTGGAAATAATTTGTATATCCCAAATTTTTTAAGGAAAGGGGTTATATTAATCAATTTTGTTTTGATATTCAATTCTTTCGCAAAGTTCAGAGCATCATTTATATGTTCTTTTTTTGAGTCTTTATCAGGCATAATTAGAGCAAGGATTTTCTTTATGCCAGCTGCTCGTTTACATAAAGTAGCAACAACTGCTGAATCAATCCCGCCGCTCAGTCCCAAGATTATTCCTTCTCTTTCAAGTTTTTTAGTATATTCTTTAATGAAATTCTCTAAAAAAGAGGATATCTTTTCTGGCTCAATTTTCAGTTGGGATTTCAGATTTTTTAGTTTGGTATTAGAATTCATTTTGATATTTGGAGATAAACTTCTTGTTTGGGTAATACTGATCTTTTCTTGAAATATTTCTTTGATGTTACCTATTTAATAACATTTTCCCAGTTTGAGAAACTTCTGGTGTTACAATTTTGTAGAGATAAATACCATTTGCGACATCATTTCCATTCATGTCTTTACCATTCCAAACAGCATAACCCTCTGTGGAAGTCGCACCATTATTTACATTGAGATTATTGATAAGCTGCCCTTTTGTATTATAAATTTTCACTTTTGCTTCTTTGATGGGTTTTGTGGAAGAAAAATAAATATCTGTACTACTTGAAAATGGATTTGGTTTGTTGATGGGAAAAAGTAATTTTGAATATTGTTGGTCAATACTCCATTGATATACTCTGAATTTAACAACACAGTATTTTATCTGTCCACCTGTATTAGTTCCTTGACCTGGCACATAATGACCAAAAGAATTATCATCAAAGTAATACAAATATATTTCATTCCAACCGCTCCAGCCATCATCCGAGTAACCTATGTAATGAATAAAATTGTCTACATAAGGAAATATGGTAATCTGGTCAGAAAAATTAAATAAAGGGTTATTAATATCAGTAAGTTCTATCATAGATATCCAATCTGGCATCCACTCAGTAGTAAGCATAATTGGGTATGAGAACGCAATATTGATAATCGGGTGTTCAAGATATTCATCATATTGGTGATATCCTAACTGAGCCATAGTAAGATATGTTGCATCAGACCAGATCTGAATTCTTGGTTCATACTCTCCCCAGTAAGAAATCGCATTTTTCTGTAAATCACCATAGTCGCTTGTAGGGTAAGCTACAACGATGTATAGTATCGTATCATTATCAATAATTTGCCATGGAACACTTTGTCCTGATGACGAATCATACCCTGGAAGGTGCGGCACTTCGTGAAATGTAAATTCCGAATAATAACTATCCCATATTGCTTCAGCTTGTGGAATAAAGTGATTTAAATAATAAGTTTCATGAGTTTGGGGATTTGTGTATGTATAACATTGCAAATAGGTCATGACAAGATTTCCATAATAATAGTAGGCTGAATTATTAAATCCGAATACTTCAACATCAAGTTCATCAGGAGTCACACCATCAAATTGGAATTGAGGTTTATTTTCAACTTGATATAAAGTTGTGCTTGAAGTTTGACTGTGGCTATGAAGATTTGCTGTATCCCATGTTTCACCATAATCAAAGGATTCCCACACGAAAATTCCCGGATTGGTCGGCATATTCCCAAGATCGCCTTCATTCCAGACGCAATACCCAATGAGACCTACTTTCCCAGAATAGTATTTATCAACTGCAAAGGAAAGGGAAATTGGTCTGCAGGATTTATCTCTCCAATAATACATTGGAGTAACAGTGGTCCAATTACTAGTATCCAAAATTTGAGTGAGATCAGCTGTTAATGTATTTTCTATATCCATATACATAATCCTCACATCTTCACAGGGATTACCATACGGGTCAAGAGCACTATTTTGAGAAATATGATATATTCTGACCCAATCATCACCTTCTGGAGAAGTGCCTATGTATAATCTTGGCCATATATACTCATCAGGTAGAGTTGGGTTTATTGTAGTAACAGTGGACCAAAAACCTGGCAGTCCATTAAGATTATAATCATCATACGCAAGTGTACAAGCAGTATATTCTCCAGTGAAAACTTCATGCCACGATGCAATGCAGTTTCCTGTTGCTGGATGCAAGACGATATCACCAAATCCCTGCAATGCATCATAAATTGAAATAGGACCATAGTCAACTAAGTTTCCAGACTCATTAAAGTATGCATAATACTGATGTCGGGAGGCATCAGGTGTTTCCCTGGCGCAAAATGTGAGATAGGTTCCATTTCCGTTAAAAATCTGTTTCTCTATTGGAAAACCAGAAAATCCTCCCAGTATATAATCATAATAAGATGTCATAACAGTTGCTGGTTCAACGACAAATTCGTAATCTATAGCACCTGTAAACACTGCATCAGTATAGGGTAATATTATTGTTCCTCTTTCAAGTCCTGAAATAGGGATGAAATCTCTCTGAGAGTCATGAATCTTTTGCGCGAATAAACAGGATGTAATGAATAATAATGCGACGAATGATATTATTTTTTTAGTCATGTGTTCCTCCATTTTGTTTTATACTTTTTTTAATAAAATTAACAAACTCTTAGTTTACTAAAAAAATAAAAGTTATTTTTTTGTCAATAAAAAAGACTGCTCTAAATATTCTTAACTTGATTAGTTGGATACTTTGGGTGTTTGCTCTCTATCTTATTAAATTTTGAGAAATTTATTCTATCACCTTCTTCAAAAACTGTCCTGTATAAGACTTCTTGTTTAATACCACTTCCTTTGGCGTGCCTGTTGCAACAATTCTTCCACCTTCATTTCCACCTTCGGGTCCTAAATCAATAATATAATCTGCACATTTTATCACATCAAGATTATGCTCAATAACAACTACTGTATTGCCTTTATCCACAAGTCGGTTTAGTACTGCTATCAATTTTTTTATATCGTGAAAATGCAAGCCAGTTGTTGGTTCATCCAATCTTTATTTTCTAACCCACTCAAGTTCAATTATTCCTTGGTCTTGTTTAAAATTTATATGAAGATTGTCAAATATACCTGTTCTGCCTAATAAAGGAACCACTTCTTCGCTCAATGCCCAGGCAATTTTTGTAATAAATTCAAACTCCCTAATTCTTGCCTCTACATTTTTGAAGATAACGGGTATCCCTTGGCTACCAAGTCCATACAGTTCTTCAATCTTATCTTTTTCAATTTCTAAGCCTAAAAGTCTTCCTAATGAGAGAGGAATCAATGTTACATCTGCACCCGAATCTATATATGGATGGCATTCAATCCATTCTCCTGCAAGACTTTTAAATTCAATATCCGCCACTGGGCGTAATATAGTAGTCCCCTTTCGTCCTGTTTCATTTCTATATTTAAAAGCTATCATGTTTCTGGCCTCAGAACCAGAATCTCTTTCATTGGGACCTTGGCTATTGAAGGTTTTTTCTTTGGATACTTTATTTTTGCCTTTCTGTAAACCTTTTCTGCATCATTCCCTGAAGCCACAACTTTTTGGTCTACAATAGCAATCCATTTTCCAGCGTATCTATGGGTATCTGTTTTTATATACCACTCATAATTTTTGGATTTCGGATGGATGCCAGAACTCATCATTGCTCCTTTCTTTTATCTTTTGTTTTTATAATATATTTTTTGTAATCTATTAAAAAACAGGTCAAGTTTTTTATCCCACCACTTTCCTCAAAAACTGTCCTGTATAAGACTTCTTGTTTAATACCACTTCCTTTGGCGTGCCAGTAGTTACGATTCTGCCGCCTTCATCTCCACCTTCTGGTCCCAAATCAATAATATAATCTGCACATTTTATTACATCAAGATTATGTTCAATCACAACTACAGTATTGCCTTTGTCAACGAGTCTGTTTAGCACAGCAATCAATTTTTTTATATCGTGGAAATGCAAGCCAGTTGTGGGCTCATCCAGGATATACAGAGTTTTCCCTGTACTGGTTTTGCTTAATTCACGACCAAGTTTTACCCGCTGTGCCTCACCGCCAGAAAGGGTGGGGGAGGGCTGCCCAAGCTTTATGTAGCCGAGCCCAACATCAGACAAAATCTGGAGCTTTCTTCTCAATGACGGTATATTTTCAAAGAACTTCAATGCTTCCTGAACATCCATATTCAGCACATCATCAATGTTTTTCCCCTTATATTTGATTTGTAGGGTCTCATTATTGAACCGTTTTCCTTTACAGATTTCGCAGGTTACAAAAACATCTGGCAGAAAGTGCATTTCTATCTGTTTAACTCCATTTCCCCTGCAGGCTTCGCATCTACCGCCTGGGACATTAAAGCTAAAGCGTCCTGGTTTATATCCTCTTACCTTAGCAGCTGGAGTGGTAGCAAAGATATGTCTGATGTCATCCAGAATTTTTGTATAAGTAGCAGGATTTGAACGAGGAGTTCGTCCAATCGGGTCCTGCGTGATATTGATGACCTTGTCAATTTTATGGAAGTATAACATATCTTTGTATTTCCCCTCTTTATGTGAACTTTTATATAGCCGATTTGCAAGTGCTGGATACAAAGTCTGATTGATTAAAGAACTCTTTCCTGAACCAGAAACCCCTGTGATACAGGTAAAAAGTCCGAGTGGAATTTCTACATCTATATGTTTCAGATTATTTTGAGCTACTTTAGTAATCTTAAGAAAGTCTCCATTGTTTTTCCGATATTTTTTTGGAGATGGGATGGAAAGCTGATTGCTCAAGTATTTACCAGTAAGAGAATTTTCATTTTTGATGATATCTTCTAAAGAGCCGGAGGCAACGATTTCTCCTCCGTAAATACCGCCTAAAGGTCCAAAATCCAGAATATAATCAGCACTTCGTATCATCTTTGCATCATGCTCAACTACGATTACAGTATTACCAAGATTTTTTAGCCCAACTAGCATATCAATTAAACGGCTGTTATCTCGTTGATGCAAGCCAATAGTTGGTTCATCAAGAATATACATTACACCAACAAGACCGCTGCCAATTTGAGTCGCCAGTCTTATTCTTTCAGATTCTCCACCTGAAAGACTTGGTGCACTTCTATCTAAAGTAAGATAATGTAGTCCTACATTTATCATAAATCTCAGCCGTGCTTTTATCTCTTTTATCAATTCAGCTGCAATAATTTTCTTATTTCCGGTAAAGTGTAAGTTTTCCATAAATTTTAATATCTCTCTTATTGACATCTTAGAAAGTTCAACTATTGATTTGCTATTGATTTTCACATATCTACTTTCAATGCGAAGTTTTGCCCCTCCGCAATCAGCACAAGGTTTCTCACTATAGTAGTTTAGATACATTCTTCGCATTGCTTCTGACCTTGTTTCTCTAAAGCGTCTCCCGATTGTTGGCAGTAACCCCTCAAAAGGTGTCATAAAATGCCCGGAACTTATTTCTCCATCCCAATCAATTCTGAACTTTCTTCCTCTTGAACCGTAAAGGATTACATCTTTTGCGGTCTTGCTTAAATTTTTCCATTGTGTAGAGAGTGAGAATTCAAATTCGTCAGCAAGCTGGAGAAGAATGCTGTATCGCCAGGACCTTCTCTTCATACCCATTTCGCCCCAGTATTTAACAGCTCCATCCATAATGGATTTTGATTTATCAGGTATAAGTTTATCAATATCCAATTCCATTCGTGAACCAAGTCCGTTGCAGGTTTTACACATACCAAGTGGACTGTTGAAAGAAAACATTTGCGGTGTTAATTCTGGATAACTGATATTACATTTTGGGCAAGCGTTCTTTTTGCTGAAAAGCTGTGTTTTCTTCTCCTTTGGGTAGTCAATCATCACAATTCCATTGGCAAGTTCTAAAGCAATTTCCATAGAATCAGCAAGTCTGCTTTGAATTCCTTTTTTGATTACTAATCTATCCACTACTACTTCAATATTGTGTTTACTTTTTTTATCAAGGACTATATTTTCATTAATATCACGAATGATTCCATTAACTCTAACACGCACAAATCCATCTCTTTTAATCCGTTCAAATACATCCTTGTGTTCACCCTTTCTTTCCCGAACAAGAGGAGCCAGAATTTGAATACGTGTTCCTTCAGGTAAACCAAGCAAATAATTTATCATCTGATCTGAAGACTGTGAACTAACTTGTGCGCCACATTTATAGCAATATTGAGTTCCAACTCTAGCATATAATACTCGCAGATAATCGTATATTTCAGTAACTGTGCCGACAGTAGAACGCGGGTTATGACTAGCTGATTTTTGTTCAATGGATACAGCTGGAGAAAGCCCTTCAATGTAATCCACTTTTGGCTTTTCCATCTGCCCCAAAAACTGGCGAGCATAGGAAGAAAGTGATTCAATATATCTTCGCTGACCTTCAGCATAAAGTGTATCAAAAGCTAAGGATGATTTGCCAGAGCCGCTAACTCCTGTGAATACGATAAATTTATTGCGCGGAAGCGTTACATTTATGTTTTTTAGATTATGCTCGCAGGCGCCTTTGATAATAATATTTTTTTTCATCTAAAAATAGCTTTTTTACCTCAACCCCTAACCCCTTCTCCTACAAGGAGAAGGGGAACTTATTCCCTCTCCTTTTTTTAAGGAGAGGGTCAGGGTGAGGTTAAATTTTCATACTCCTTTGCGTCCCGATTTGTTTTCGGGACATGAGTGTTTCATCTGAAAATACCTTTAATGTTATATGGAGTAGCTCCGATATATCGGAACTAAATTCGGCAAGAGACTTGCCGACTCCAAACCATCTTAAATTTTCATGCTCCTTTGCCTGTCCCGCCTGTCCCGTGAAATCTTTTTAATCATTTCACTGGGATTAAATCTTTTCCTATTTAATGGGGTGTCCCGATATGTTTTCGGGACCTGAATGTTTCATAATTAAATCAATCTAACTGAAAGAATGCAAAAGTTGATAAATTTTTTAAAATAATCTTTTATAAATTTTAATAAATAATTGTCAAGTCAAAATGGTAATTTTGGTACTTTTACTTAACTCAATAGTAAGAGAAGAATAAAAAAGTTCCCTTTATTAATAGTAAAGGTAAAAATGTTTGATAATAAGAAGAAAGTTAAATCATAGAAATTCCTTTTTACATTTTGGAAGTTATAAGTGCAATCTGTATAAGATACTCAGTCTTGTCAAGAATTTTGTTAGTAACTTATTTTAAATTTTTCTGGGGCACATTAGTCGCTTAATGAGTCAAACTTACCAACAAGTTATTGCAAAATAATTTGATTAAATGACTAATTATTCCCGACCTGTCGGGATGAAATTTTTTTGTCTCTCTTTCCTTCTTGGTTCTTTCATTTTTATAACATTGATTTTATGAACTTTTGATAGTGCTCCCAGCACACATTAATCTCATCTTACATTTTGCACAAGTTTTCTTTCTGCTGATTGTTCCACTATAAAAGGAAACTAAAAGAAGAAGCAACAATACGATTATCTTAGGTGGCGTAAATTTCTGAATAAGTGAAATAATGATCAGTATAAGAGGCATCAGAGTTAAAATTCCATAAGTAATAGGAGCAAGTTTTTGGCCAATATTTTTATCAAATTTTTTTATATCTCCTTTTTTGAAAAGCAGAGCAGAGAGTTTACCCCAACCCATACAACACCATTTGTTGTAATAATAACAATTTGTGCAAAGTAACTTTCTTAACACAATCCCAATCATTATAATAGCAAAACCAAGATAAATCCAGGCAGCCAGTGGAAGCAAAAACCAACATCCAATAGTTCCCAGAGCAATCCACAGGAGCATCAGACTATTACCAAGAATAATGCCTGCTTTTGGGTATTCTTCTACTCCTTGTTCATAGATTTTTGTTTCAGTTTTCATAATAATTCTTCTTTTTATAGGTTTATCTCGTCTTCTTTAACTTTATTACACATTGCTTTGCTCTTTATAAGATTTTGCACCGAACTTTTATATAGGTTAAAATATATAGTATTTCTTTAAAAGTTTTCTTAACCGTTTTGTTTTGCCAACTTTTTAATATAGAAATGATTTTTGAAAAAAGTATATTTGATGTATCTGGGAAAAGTCGAAATTTCGCCTGTTTGTCATTCTCCCAATCAATCAAGTTGAGTGTAAACTCCAGCAAGAATCTAATAATTGCAGGCAATTGCGATAGAGCATTTATGGAAGCTTTAGGAAATCTTCTTGAGAATAATATTGTAGAAGTTGTTTCCATTGTCCTTTTGTTAATCCTTGAGGATACTGACAGTAAAGTTTAAGTTTTTCTAAATCATTCTTGTCAAAGATTGGAGAAAAATTCACTTCTGGTTCATTGTAGAGAAAAGCGAAAACAGTAATAGGAACTAAGGCTGCCCAGCACAGTTTTTGAATTTTCTCATTTTCTCTAGAATTTGCAGAAGCCATTCCAATATCTATAAGAATCAAAGGAACCATAGCTATAATTTTTTTAGGTCTTAGACTATATCCACAAATATGAACTCTTTGAATATTTGTAAATGGCACTATGTAAAGTTTGTCCTGATATTTGCAGAAAAGCGATGAATCGCTTACTGCAAGCAATTCACACTCATAAATATAGCTATTTATAAGCTTGAGATTCGCAGTTTCACCATTAGGTTTAAGCACATTAACTGAACTCACACACGAGCAAAACAGGATTAGAATAGCGATTAAACATAAGACATTTCTACTCAATTATTACCTCCTCTACTAGGAAGTTTAGATTCATAGAACTTCTTATCGTACTGAGGCTTTTTCTCAATCCAGAGTTGGGCTGTTTTTATAATTGTCTCATCATTAAACTCTAATTTTAGTTCTTTTCTTTCTAATTTGGTTTTTGTTAACCATTCTTTCCGAAGCCATTCAATGTAGAAACCTCGCGATTTAACAAAGTAGGAACGCCTCATCCCTTCTGGTACGTCTCCTGCTTTGAATTTCAGAAGATAACTCTCACCCGGATAAGTGACAAAATAATCTTTATCTTTTTTCTTGAAAAGAGCAATGAGACTATCTCTTCTATTTCCTTTGTAATCAGTTAATTCGCTACACGCAATTGTATTTATGCTATAATTTTCATTTCTATCAAAACTCACTCCTATCCAATCTATGAACCAGTTGTCTGGTAAAAATGAAAATCGCAACTGTGCGATGTTCCTATCAGGAACAGGCAGTTCTACAGCCTCCTGATGCCAGGCTATAGGTCCAGTATCACTAATTCTTATCACTTCTTTGTATTTTTCCCCATCAAACATTTGAATATGGAGGCCAAAGTGCTTTTGATACCATTTATCCAATTTCAATGCATAAAATATATTTGAAGTCTTTGAGCCAAGCCAGTCAACTGCCTCAAAACTTTGCGAACTCAGCATCACATCGTAGAGGAGGACAGTATTTAAAAGTGTGTTTCGCAGACGAAATGCGATATACATTTTCTTTGCATCCTGAGGGACTCTAACTTTTACATCAATCCAATCTCGTGTAATGGTATGAGTAAGTTCCTGCACTGCAAGAGAGTCGCTTTGATACCAATAATTATCTCTATCTGAAATGAGTTCAGTTACATTACTGCCTGATTTACTAACCGCTTCAAGTATTTGGGCTTCTTTACCAAATAGGATAATACCTCTCTTTTTGGTCGGGAAGACTTCATACCCTGATGGATGGTCAACAGTTAGCAAGGACAGGTTATTAATATAATGTGTTTCAAGGGCTTCATTAGCAACTTTTATGGTATATTCACCATTTAAAATCTTTCCAGAATCTAATCTGTCAAAGTCATTCCCTTCAAACCTTTTAGCAATACTATAACTGAATTCTTCTGCTTCTAATGTGTAATCCTCGCCATCAAACGAATAGATAGTTGGACAGGAGCCAAAAATTGATACCCAGAGAATCATGCCTCCCACGAATGAAGCAACTGCAATTGGTGGTATACTCGCCAAGAAAGCATCTGCCTGCCATTCTTTTTTATAATACTCTATACATGCTACGCTATCTATCGGAACTGACTTAACAGATGTTGAATTACGTCGTGTCAAATTGTATCTCCAGCCATTACCATTGATTGTATCTCCTGTAACAGTAAAGCCTTTCTCAAATACAACTACAGAGCCATCATACAAATGCACTTTTGCGGATGATTTAATAATATATCTTTCAGATTCTTGAATTTCGTTTTTGTTAAGAGGTTCAACCTTTGTCTGTATAAAAGTACAAGATGTAATTAGTGTAAATGTAAGAAAAACAGATAGTAAACTAAAAGATGGTTTGGCTTTCTTCACATCTTTATCCTTTTTTATTTATTTTGAAAAGCCTTATTCACATTTATGTAACACCCACACATTTGGCTCAATGTATTCTCCAATATCGTTTTCCAAATCAATATTTACAGGATTCAGAGCACCCGGAATAATATACTTGTTGCTTTCTCCAAAATACATTCCAGTCCAATCTTGCCATTCTGCAACGGTGCCTGTAATTATCATAGATTGCTTTGCCACTTTCAAGATTTTGCCACCAAGTTTTATATGAACCCTTAACCAAGGGTCAAAAGGTAAGCCGTCTCTTTTCCATTTGATATAATTTTCCATTGGTATTGTTGGATATTGTGATTTTAATGTTGGTCGCACAGGAAGGATAAGACTATGAAATCCATATTCAGCAGCGAGTTGCTTAAAATTTTGAATAATCTTTGAACTGATTCCTTTCCCCAGATATTTCTTTGATATTACAGCTGCTAATCCGCATAATGTGTTTGGGTTATCATTATTTTCCATTATGATTTTGATTGCTTCATCAAAGCCAGCCAGTCTCGGCGCCCAGACGGGAAGGTAAATCATCAATATTACTATTCCAATAAATTGGAGCAGAATTGCCAACGCCAATATATTCTACGCCAGTTCTGAATAATAGTTGATATTCTGGATATTTTTTATATATTTGTCGCCAATATTTTTTTACATACTTATCTTCACTTAGAAAGGTAGGCCAGGGTTCTTTATGAAGTTGATTAATTACATCTATTAAATTTTGATTGTCAGATAATCTTTCAGCAATCATTAATATATTGTTTATAAGCTATTGGTCATACAGGCTGATTTAAATTTTGCGCCTACTTTATTACTAAAAGTATACAGACAAGCCGAATTTGACTTTCATTGGGTTCAAGAGATATCTTTTTGATGAATTAGTTATTTCCCTTTCATCAGAACTATCAGAATATTTTTCGTGAAAAGTTTCTTTATATTTTTCATATTCTAATGAAATACCGTATTCAGCGTGGACACTTATATCTTTCTTTACAAACCACTCTAATCCGGCAATCAAGGATGCTCCAACAGACCAACTAATTCTCTTTGATGTTGTGGTTGTGACTCTTTCATCAGGTCCGCTAATATGTATTTGTTTTTGTTTACTTTTTCCATAGGTATAATTTGCAATAGGACCAATACCATAATAAAGTTGAATGCCTTTTTCTGGTCCCGGATAGAAGATATATTGAGTTGCAGTTCCAATACTGTAAGAGTTTTCATGGGAATCTCCTTTAGAGGTCACAGAATCTGATAGTAGAGCAGTTCGAGAATTATCATCTTTTTCCGCAGAGAGGCTTATGCCAACTCTCAAGGCGCCTTTATCAGAAATATGCCATTTATAAGAGATTATGGAGCCCTGAAACGATGCGAGAGTAAAATCTTTGTCAATTTGAAATTGTAATGCTTGTGCCCCTTTGTGGATTGAGTTGGGTAAATTTTGATTTTTTCCATAAATTGTGTTTGCAAAAAATGAACATAAAATAATGGTTGAAATACATAATGTGTTGAATTTTGGACTCATTTTGGTTCATCCTTTTATTTCATTTTTCATCCCCACGGACGCGGGGATTACAGAATATATTTCGTTAAATCCTCGTCAGTAATAATCTTTTCAAGTATTTTACTTACATCCTCTTTCGTGACTTTTACTTTTTTGCATTCAGGGTCAGGCAGATTATACAAATATTCTTCAAGAAGAATAGTCATTATTGTATGGAGTCTTCTTGCACCGATATCTTCCATTTTAGTATTTGCCATTGCGGCATAATTTGAAATCTCTTTTATTGCACCTTTTGTAAAAATGACATCCACATCCTCCGTTTTCAGCAAAGCGGTATATTGTTTAATAAGAGCATTTTTAGGCAACACGAGAATTTTGGCGAAGTCCTCTTTAGTCAGACTTGACAGTTCCACTCTAATTGGAAATCTGCCTTGCAGTTCTGGTATCAGGTCAGAAGGTTTGGAAACATTAAAAGCGCCAGAAGCTATGAAAAGAATGTGTGTAGTATTTACCATACCATATTTAGTAGGCACATTTGAGCCTTCTACGATTGGAAGCAGGTCTCGTTGAACACCTTCGCGGGATACATCTGGACCTGATTTAGACTTTCCACCAGCAATTTTATCAATTTCATCAAGGAAAACAATGCCGTTTTCTTCAACTCTTTTAAGAGCAATCTCTTTTACTTCGTTCATATCAACTAATTTTTTGGTTTCAGTATAGAAGAGAAAATCTAATGCTTCGTTTACTTTCATTTCTTTTCGTTTACCTATATTCCCTGGCATAAATCCTGCTAATACTTCACCCATATTGATATCAAAGCTATCCAGTCCCATACTTGAGAATATTTCAACTCTGGGTTCAGGCAATTCATCAATTTTAACCTCTACAACCCTTTGGTCCAGAACCCCATTATGGAGCATTTTTCGCAACTTTTCTCTGGTTTGCGTTTGCTTTCTCTGCGCTTCTTCGTACTCTAACCTTTCTTGTTGCCGCTGTTCAAGGCTAAGATTTACTTTTCTTTTCCTTTTTATGGGTGGAAGTAAGAGGTCAAGTGCCCTTTCTTCAGCCCGTTTTCTTGCCTGCTCCTCTACCGCTATCGTCATCTCTTCTCTTACTTGACTTACAGCAAGGTTAACAAGTTCACGGATAATTGATTCAACATCTCTGCCGACATAACCTACTTCTGTGAATTTTGATGCCTCAATTTTAATAAACGGAGCATTTACGAGATTAGAAAGCCGTCTTGAAATTTCTGTTTTGCCAACACCAGTAGGTCCAATTAGAATGATATTGTTTGGTAGGATTTCATCACGCAGTTCTTCAGACACATTTTGACGGCGCCAGCGGTTACGAAGAGCTATTGCAACTGCTTTTTTTGCTTTGTCCTGACTGATAATATATTTGTTAAGTTCTTTAACAATTTGTTTGGGTGTGAGTTCTTTCATTTCCATATTATAGTTCCTCAATAGTTCTATTTGTATTAGTATAGATACAGATATTTGCTGCGATTTCAAGTGCTTTTTCTACGATTTCTTTAGGAGAGAGGTCTTTATTTTTAATTAGAACCATAGCTGCAGCTTTTGCATAAGGGCCACCTGAGCCTATAGCAGCAATATTGTTATCTGGTTCAATAACATCGCCATTACCAGATATTACAAGTAAATTTTTTTTATCTCCAACAATTATCATTGCTTCAAGACGGCGGAGTATTTTGTCTGTTCTCCATTCTTTTGCCAATTCCACTGCAGAACGCATCAAATTGCCTTTGTATTGTTTTAACTTTACTTCAAATCTTTCAAAAAGAGTTAAAGCATCCGCTGTGGCACCAGCAAAGCCCGCAATCACTTTTCCATCATATAAAGTTCTTACTTTATGTGCATAAGATTTGAATATTGTTTCTCCATGTGTTATCTGTCCGTCTCCGCCTATTGCAACTTTGTTCCCTTTTTTTACACCGATTATTGTTGTACCTTTAATCATTTTGGTCTGCCTTATTTATTATTTAGCCACTAAGACACGAAGGCACTAAGATAACTTTTTATTGGAACAAAAAATCATACTAATTCTTTGTGTCCCCGCGTCCGCGGGGATGGTGACTTTGTGGTTGAATGCTTGATTTATTTTGATTTAAGTATTTTTGATAGATTTTATTTACTTCCTCTCCAGTTAAGGTTTCTTTCTGAAGCAAAGTATCAGCCAGTTTATTAAGTAAATCTCTATTTTCAGTTAAGATTTTTTTACAGGTCTGATAACCCTCTTCAATAAATTTTTTTATTTCGTCGTCTATGAGTTTTGCAATGCTTTCGCTGTAGTTTTCCTGCCTGCCGAATTCCTTGCCAAGGAATATATTTTCTTCTTTTTCGCCAACAGTCATAGGTCCGATTTTATCACTCATACCCCATTCGCACACCATTCTTCTTGCAAGCTCAGTTGCGCGTTTGATATCATCTCCTGCACCAGTAGTTGGTTCACCACCGGAGATTTCATCGGCGACTCTTCCTCCTAAAAGATGCGCAATCTTTGCCCGACAGTAGCTTTTTGAATATGTATGGCGGTCATCAAGTGGCAGGAAATGTGTGGAGCCAAGTGAGTGTCCGCGAGGTATAATAGTAACTTTGTGGATTGGGTCACTACCGGGAATAAATTTTGCCACTAATACATGCCCGGATTCGTGATATGCAGAATTTCTTTTTTCTGTTTCAGTAAGCATCAAGCTTCTTCTTTCTTTACCCATAATAACTTTATCCTTAGCATTTTCAAAATCTCCCATCTGGACTGCCTTATGTTCCAGGCGAGCTCCCCACAAACATGCTTCATTAACAAGATTAGCTAAGTCTGCGCCGGAAAAACCAGGTGTTCCTTTTGCAATAACTGTTAAGTCTACCTTTTTGTCTAATGGAACTTTTCTAACATGAACTTTTAGTATTCCTTCCCTGCCTCTCAAATCAGGTCTATCAACTACTACCCGTCTGTCAAATCTTCCTGGACGAAGTAATGCGGGGTCAAGTATATCAGGACGGTTTGTAGCGGCGATAATAATAACACTTTCATTGGGATTAAAACCGTCCATTTCAACTAAAAGTTGATTTAGGGTTTGCTCTCTTTCGTCGTGACCTCCGCCAAAACCAGCGCCTCTATGTCTGCCAACTGCATCAAGTTCATCAATAAATATAATACAAGGAGCATTCTTCTTTCCCTGGTTGAAAAGGTCTCTAACACGCGATGCACCAACACCGACAAACATTTCCACAAAATCTGAACCACTTATACTAAAGAAGGGAACTTTCGCTTCACCTGCTACTGCTTTTGCAAGAAGGGTTTTCCCGGTTCCAGGAGGTCCAAGAAGTATAACACCTTTTGGAATTCTACCGCCAAGCTTCTGAAATTTTTTAGGCTCTTTCAGGAATTCTATAATTTCCTCCAATTCTTCTTTAGCTTCATCAACTCCAGCAACATCTTTGAAGGTAACATTTGAACGATTTCCTGCGAGCAATTTCGCACGACTTTTACCAAAGCTAAATGCTTTTCCTGCACCTCCTTGCATTGATTTCATAATAAAAATCCAGAAAACTATGAATAGAACAAAAGGTAACCAGTAAGACAATATTGTAGAAAAAATAGAAGGTTTTTTCGAAATAATTTGAATTTCTTTGTGGTTCTCAGCAATTTTCTTAACTAAGTCAGGATCCTCAAAAGGTATATTTGTTCGCCTTTTTATATTTCCAATTGTATAATTAATATCCTTACCACTAAATATGATTTCATTAACAGCCCCGGATTCTATATCTTTCATAAATTCAGAATAAGAGGCCTCTTGAACCTGACCTTTACCAGAGAACAATTGAAAGAATGCAACAATAGCAAATATGATAATTAGCCATATTAATAACGAGCCACCTTTGGGGGCTTTAATTGGAAGTTTATTCTTTTGTTGATTCTTTTTTTGCGGAGTCCTGTTATTCATTATTGATAAATCTCCTTTTTTAATACACCTATATAAGGCAAGTTTCTATACTTTTCTTTATAATCAAGCCCGTATCCAACAACAAACTCATTTGGTATAGTAAATCCTTTGTAGTCAATTTTTATATCTTGTTTATGAGCTTCTGGTTTATCAAGAAGTACACAGGTTTTTATTGATTTGGGATTTTTATTCTTCAATAAATTTGTAATATATTTAATTGAAAGACCTGTATCAATAATATCTTCAACTAAAATTATATCTCTATCGGAGATATCATAGTTACAATCCTTTGTTAATTTTATAATCCCTGAGCTTTTTGTTGAACTTCCATAACTTGCAACGCCAAGAAATTCTATCTCTATTGGAATGCTAATATGGTGTATTAGATCTACAAGAAAGATCACACCACCTTTGAGAATACTTATTAGAATAGGCACTCTTCCTTTATAATCTTTTGAGATTTGAGCACCTAATTCCTTTATTTTCTTCTGTATCCCGTCTTCAGAAATCAGGATTTTTTCAATATCATTTTTCATGTTTTCCTCTAAAGTTTTTCCTTAACCTCTGTTGTTAAAATATAATACTGAATATTATTTGTCAAACCTTATTTGTTAATTCTTTTTGCTTTGCGATAGTCCTTCAACTTTTTCATACTTTTAATTCTTAAAACACGTTTAGTTTGACGAGTAATTTTTGTATTTTCACTTATACGAATGCCAGCTAACCATATAATCTGATTTTGGTCTTCAACGATGATAATTTTATATCGTTCAAATCTTGGCACTTTTGAATCTATAAAAAAGTTTTTAAGCTTTTTAGGATTGTGCATACCTAACGGGGTAAATCTATCACCTGGTTGGCGATATCTAATTATAAGAGGGAATTTCACCTTATCTAAATCAATATAGCATGTATTTTTTTGAGAAAATTTATATCCATGAATAGGAATTGATTTCATCTCTGAAATAGAGACATAATGGTCTTTAAAAAGGATTCTGCGAGATGTTCTTTTGATTTCTCTGCGATAATCATTAAATTTAACTATGGGTGGAGATTTTGAGAATATTAGAAATTGTTTGTCTTTTATAGCAAAGACCCCTTTTGGTAATTGAATATATTTACCTTCAGAGCTTCTTAATAAATCTGCGATTGCCTGAAAATGAGTTGTAAAGAAATCCTGCTCCGAGCCTGTAATGTGCCCAAAAATCTTTCTTGAGATATAAAAGAGAATGATATCTTTATTTTTTAATTTATCCAAATTCAGGATAAAAGAATCCCTGTCTGTTTTTTTTACTATTTCCGGAAATATTTCTTTACAATATTCTTGCAAAAAGGAATCGGTTTGCTGGAAAATTCTGGCACTATTAGATATTTTATCCACGGCTTTTGGATTTAATCCCTTTTCAATTTCAGGAATAATTTTATGACGAATTTTATTACGGTCATAAATAAGGCTTAGATTAGAAGAGTCTGCAGAGAATTCAATATTATTTTGTTTTGCAAATTCAGTTATTTCATTTCTTGTGAGAGCAAGTAAAGGACGAATAACGCTTTTAGATTTTGGAATTATCCCTTTCATTCCACCAATACCGCTGCCACGGAAGAGGTTAAGGAGAAGAGTTTCTGCCTGGTCATTTTTATTATGTCCTAAAGCAATTTTTTGGAATTGGTATTTTTGTAAAAGGTCTCTTAAAATACTGAATCTGATTTTTCTCGCTTTGTTTTCTAAATTAGATTTTTCCTTTATTTCTACATGCCGAGTAACGAGTGGAAAGCCCCATTTATAGCAGAGTTTTCTTACAAACTGCTCATTCTCATTAGATTCCTCCCCACGAAGATGATAATTAATATGAACTGCAAGGGTAGTCAGATTATATTCAGCAGAGATTTTTTTTATCAGATAGAGTAATACTGTTGAATCTACTCCTCCAGAAACAGCAACAATAATCTTATCATTCCATTGGATTAGATTTTCTTGTTTAATAAGTTTCTTGAATTCTTTCAAGATATTTTTTGGTGATTTCATGTTTTTTATATCTTTTTTAGATTAAATTTTGCGTGCAATTTGCGTGCAATTTGCGTGCAATTTGAAATAGAAAGATTCTCATTTCAAGATATATTTTATAGCTCTTCCTACACCTATTCTTTCTATTAATCTATAGCTTTCCAACAAACTTAAATCATAATTTGCGGTTCGTAAAGATACTTTGAAATTCTTAATATATTGTGAACGCGAAATGCTTTTATTTTGAACAATAAATCTTAAAGCATTTAGTTGACGCTCTTTTAAACCTATTGTCTCTGCCTTCTTCAAAACTGAATCGCATTTAATTATTCTTTTGCTCTTTTCCCTTATTTGGCTCATCTGTGAACCTAACCCCTCTACAAAGTATTCAAGCCAAAAAGTAAGGTCCATATTTTTTTCTCTTACAGATTGGATGGCTTTATAATAAGCTGGCCTGTCTTTATCATAATATTCCGAAAGCGTAAATAATTTCTTAAAGTCATATCCTGTCTTATAGAGAATAAGAGTTGATAAGAGTCTGGCTGTGCGACCATTGCCATCTAAAAGGGGATGAATGTGAACAAATTGAAATTGTGCAATACCAGCAATAAGAATATCTGAAATATCTTTATCTTTGTTTAGCCATTGGATAAATTCCCGCATCAGATGGGACACTTCTAAAGCTGGTGGAGGTGTGTAAATAATCTCTTTTGTTCTGGAATTTACTACATAGTTTTGTACCTTGCGATATTTTCCCGGTGCAGCCTGACCGCCCCTTACACCTTTTACAAGGGTTTTGTGAATTTCCCTTATCAAGCCTTCTGTAATAGGGTCTTCTTTGCCCAAATATGTAGAAACAAACTCCATTGCTTTTTTGTAATTCAAAAGTTCCGTCCTATCATCGCACCTCACTCCTTTTACTTCCTTCCCACTAAGAATATTTCTCGCCTGCTCAAGAGTCAATTCAGTGCCTTCAATATGCGTAGAATAGTGAGTCTCTAAAATAAGAGCTTCTTTTTGTATTGCAGAAAACCAGTCCTCTTTAATCTTGGTCGCATCTAAAAATCCTCTTACCCTTTCTATCTCTACCAGAGAATTGTTGATTCTAACGGTTATTGTAAATTTAGGGTTAAAGGGCATTTAAGTCTCCATTATGATTGTTCATTTGTAGCTCTTTCCACCAATGCAATTTCTTCAATAGTGATGTCCGAAAATTCTTAAATCATTCCATTGGATTAAATTTTCTTGTTTAATAAATTTCTTGAATTCTTTCAGGATATTTTTTGCTGATTTCATAACTTTTTAAATTTTTAAACATATCATTCTTAGTATAAAGAAAATTCTTGTAAGAAATAAAAATCTTCTTTCTCTAAATATTTTACAAATAATTCCCAAAAACCTTCCGAAAATGAAACCCGTAAATTGCTAATGTAATTGCTGTCGGAAAAAGTCGCGGTCGTCTGAATAAACAACTAAAGAAGAGTTTCCAGTAGTGAATTCGCTCTTTCCCTATTACCCCTAAAAGTAATATAGATTTGGAAAATGCTCCAATACGGTTGAAATGAAAGTGATGTGTTTTATTCCTTAATGGCTTATATTCCCTTAAAAACTCCCTGGCTCGTTCGTAATAATATTTAGGAGAATAAATAGTTCTCACTATTTTTTTATAGCCGTTGACAAGTACCTCAAGGTTCATTTTAGGGACAAAGTTAGTTGAAAAATCTGTATTATCACCTGAAATATTCTTTAATAATCTGCCTTCTCTTGTAAGTCGCTTGTAAAGTCTGGTTCCACGAGGGGCATTTAATAATCCAACCATCGCAGTAGTGATTCCACTTTCCTGGATAAACTTTATCTGCCTTTCAAAAATTAAAGGTGGGTCACTATCAAAGCCGACAATAAATCCTCCTTGAACCTGCAAGCCAAATCTTTGGATTTTCTTAACGCAGGCTACTAAGTCACGATTTCTGTTTTGTACCTTACCGCATTCAGCCAGACTTTCTTCATCAGGAGTTTCAATGCCGACAAATACTGATTCAAAGCCTGACTGAGCCATCATTCGCATTAGGTCATCATCATCGGCGAGATTTATTGAGGTTTGCGTGCCAAAGTGAAATGGATATTTCCTTTTCTTCATCCAGTCAATCATAGCAGGCAAAATTTCCTTCTTCACCTTATATTTATTTCCAATAAAGTTATCATCCACAATAAATACGCCATCTCTCCATCCAAGTGAATATAGGATTTCTAACTCTTCTATTATCTGTTCCTTTGTTTTTGTACGCATTTTGTGCCCAAAAAGAAGGGTAACATCACAGAATTCACAATTAAATGGACATCCACGGGAATATTGAATACACATATTGGCATACTTTTTCATATTGACAAGTTCCCAAAGAGGGATAGGAGTCTCTTTAATATCAGGAAATTCTTTAGAAGTATAAATATGTTTTGGGCATCCATTCTTTAAATCGTCTAAAAAAGGAGAAAGAGTTAATTCAGCTTCATTAAGAATAAAATGGTCTATATCTTCAAAATCTTCGTAGGAAGTTGTAAAAAGAGGTCCGCCAGCAACAATTCTGGCGCCAAATCTTTTACATCTCTCTATTACTTTTTTTACAGATTCTCTTTGAACGGATATTGCCCCTATAAACACATAATCTGCCCATTTAATATCTTTATCTTTGAGCGTTTCTACATTCATATCAACGAGTTTTTTCTCCCACTCCTCAGGGAGCATTGCTGCCACTGTTAGCAGCCCTAATGGTGGTAGACTTGCTTTCTTAGAGATAAACCTTAAAGCCCACTTAAGACTCCAGAATGTATCTGGATATTTCGGATAAATCAAAAGAATTTTCATTTTGCTATAATTCCGAATAATTTGTGCTTTTATGCAGTAAATCCTCTCTCAAAAGCCTTTTTATTTATTTCCATTATTTTGGGTGGCAATTTCTTTACTTTCATCCAATCTTCAATAATTTTAGTCCAGATATTTTTATCTATCCGCCGGTTGGCGGACAAGTCACCTAAATGTTGCGCCAATACACCAAGTAAGATAATATTCACAACTTTATCACTTCCCAAATCTTTGGCAATTTTTATAGCATTGATAGAAATTGTGTCAATATCATTTTGTTTTGCAATTTTCTCAGGGTTTTCTGGATATTTTGCTCCGCCTATAGTTACCGTAAGTGGTATGATTTTTTGGGTATTTCTAATCAACTTTCCTTCTGCTGCAAGATATTCAAGATAGCGAAGCCCTTCCATACTTTCAAAAGAGAGAATGAAATCTGCTTCACCTTTTTTGATAAGTGGCGAATAAACCTTTTTGCCAGCCCGAACATGACTTTCTACACTACCGCCTCGCTGGGACATGCCATGAACCTCACTTTTTTTCACATCGTATCCAGCCCTTATTAACACTTCTGATAGAATTTCACTAGCAAGCAAAATTCCCTGCCCGCCAACGCCACAAATCAAAACATTGATTTTATCTTTTTTCATTTTTATTATATGTCCTTTATAGTTTGATTTTCCGAGGAGTCGTCATGGACCATTCCATGACGAATTTACAACTGAATATCTTTAAAATGTCAGGGAATGGTCCCTGACAGCTCATAAATCAATTAAAATGTTGCTATTTTCCATTTGTTAATCTCGCTACCAACATTTTCTATTCTAATCAAAATCTCTTCATCCCAAGCAGATATTTTCTCAACTTTAGATAACCACTCATCTTTACTATTTTTTCTCTCTTCTGAGAACAGTATGATAATTTCAACATTTGCTCCAATTGGAATATCTTTTAATGGTTTGTCCATTAAAATTTGCCTATTCTTAATATATCTACCTTTATTTTTAATTGCTAACATAACTTACTCCTCTTAATTTTATGTCATTATAGTGACAAAAACATAGAAAAAGTGACTTTTTTGTCACTACGGTGACAGTCCACTAACGAGATGATAACCCCATAATTTTTTAACAGAAAATATTTTAACTCCAAATCGATCAAAAATGCTTTTTATATCATCAAACTTATCTGAACCGATTATAAGTGTGCCTCTTCCCAATCTTTCATTTTTTTTATCTATTAACCCTTTTTTATTTTTGCCATTTCCATAAAGAGCACGAAATACTGCTCTCTTATTCTTATTTGGTAATTCACTTACCGAATATGAAATAAGTGATAAAGGTGTTAAATTCGGATTGGGTTTGCGAGCAAGAACAATTTCAGGAAGTCCCCAAATAATAATACCTTCCTGGCATACCTTCCAAA
The DNA here is from genome assembly GCA_964398885.1 of uncultured Candidatus Cloacimonadota bacterium. Taxonomy (GTDB): domain Bacteria; phylum Cloacimonadota; class Cloacimonadia; order JGIOTU-2; family JGIOTU-2; genus JAGMCF01. The sequence continues at coordinate 27,227 of CAYNOU010000021.1, forward strand.
GGAAATCTGTATCTATTTCTGTCATTTTTCGCTTATTTTGTATTACAAACGAGAATGTATGAGCCAGATTATGTTTAGCACAAATCTCTCCGGCAATTTGGATAGCTATCTTCATTTCCTCGCCTAATTCTGGATTGTGGGCACAATCAAATAGAAGCAGTATGTCGATATCACTCTTTTTTGAAATATCACCTGTTACTACTGAACCAAACAGTATCGCACAAACCAGATTAGGAATTTCCGATGCTTGAGCGATAAAATCTATAACTGGAGGCTTAAAAATTTTGGCTATTTCTCTCTTGCCCATATTTCTACTTTTTCTAAACAATCTAAAGACTTTTTAACAACCTCGCCATTCCCTTTTGAACCATACCATCTACCAGCTCTAAAAGAATCAACTTCTTCAAATATCTCAGCGATCTCATTCTCACCCCACTTTTCTTAATTCTTTTGGTAAACCAACATGAGTATCAAGATGTCGTTGATACCTTTTTTCCATACCAAAAGCAATTAAGTGAATCAAAACTCCATATATAAGTTCAACCACAGCGATAACATTTTCTCCTTTTGGGTCAGGAAGTAGTTTATTTAAACTTCTTTTTATTTCATTTGCTTTTTTGAGATGTCCATTAATATTCATATTTTTTTCTTTATTCTACATTTTATGCTTTTTACATTTCCAGATTCAACCTTTATTTTTTTCACCTTTCTACTTCTATAATTGCATCAAATGGACAAACCTGGGCACAAACCTCGCATCCTAAACAGAATATCGGGTCAATTACTGCTTTGTCATCTTCATCCTTGTATATGGCTGGGCATCCGACTTTCAGGCAAATCCCACATGCCGTGCATTTTTCTGAATCAATTTCAAACAGCTTCCATTTTTTTTCTTTTGGTTCTATAAAAATACAAGGTCCTTGTGTAATTACTACAGACGGCTCACTTTTTGCAAGTTCCTCTTTGAAGACCTTCATTAATTCTTTTGTATCAAATGCACTAACAGGACGGATGTTTTCTTTTTTAACTCCGCACGATTCAACAAGCTTAATCAAATCCAGTTTGTGAGTCCTCTCGCCCATCAAAGTTTTACCTGTGCCAGGATGGTCCTGATGCCCGGTCATTGCGGTTATATTGTTGTCCATAATGCAGATGGTTGACACACCTTTATTATAGACAACATTTATAAGTTCGGTAATTCCAGAGTGAATGAATGTGGAATCACCAATAACTGCTACAACTTTTCCTGTTGGGTCTTCTGGCATTGCTCTTTCAATTCCATACGCATTACCAATGCTTGCTCCCATACATACACAGGTATGAAGTGCTGAAAGAGGTGGCAAACCGCCCAGAGTATAACACCCAATATCACCAGTAACATGAACATTAAGTTTATGTAGAGTGTAGAATACTGCTCTATGTGGGCATCCAGGACAAAGAGAAGGAGGACGAGGAGGTAAGCCTTGTATATTGATTTCTCTATAAGATTTTTTGTTTAACAAACTCTCTTCAACGACATCGGTATTGAATTCATAAGTGATAGGCAGTTTGTCTTTGCCAATTACTTTAATTCCCATAGCTTTAATCTGTTCTTCTAAGAATGATTCCAATTCTTCAACAACATATAGAGTTTCAACTTTGCTTGCGAATTCTTTAATAAGTTTTTTAGGCATTGGGAAAGAAAGGCCTAATTTAAGATATGAGGCATTCGGGAAGACTTCTTTCGCATACTGATATGCAATACTGCTGGAGATGATTCCGATTTTTGTCCCGATTCTATCGGGATTCACTTCTATCTTATTCAGCGGGCAATCATATCCGTATTCTTCTAATTTTTTTAGTCTTTCTTCAACTTTGAGATGGAGTTTACGGGCATTTGCAGGCAGGATTACATATTTGCTGAAATTTCTTTCAAATCCCTTTGATTTTATATCTTTTCTTTCTCCAAGTTCAACTGTACTTTTAGAATGACATACTCTGGTTGTCATACGGAAAAGGACAGGTGTATCAAATCTTTCACTGATTTCTTGGGCATATATCATAAAGTCCTTTGCTTCTTGACTATCTGAAGGTTCAATACAAGGCATTTTTGCTGCCCGAGCATAGTGACGATTGTCCTGCTCATTTTGAGAGGAGTGCATACTTGGGTCATCAGCGGAAATTATTACAATTCCACCGTTTGAACCTATATACCCCATACTGAAGAATGGGTCTGCTGCAACATTTAGTCCAACATGTTTCATAGCAGCTACAGAACGAACCCCACCCATAGAAGCACCAATAGCTGATTCTACAGCAACTTTTTCATTAGGAGCCCATTCGCAATGTATATCATTTTTGTATTTGACTACATTTTCCAGAATTTCTGTGCTGGGTGTGCCGGGATAAGCAGAAGCAAATTTTACTCCTGCTTCATAAATTCCCCTTGCCACAGCCTCATTGCCTGAAAGTAACCTCTTCATTATTTCCTCTATTTGTTTATTTTTTTCAAAAAATACAATGCTCAAACTTTATGTCAATAAATCTTGAATTTACATATATTCAATTAAATAATAATTAAAATAAGATTTACTTTTCTTAGTAAAGAATGCTTCTTAGATAATCAAATTTAATTACAAAATAGAAAAATTGACTTAATTCAATAAGCTTTCATAAAATACATTTATTCATAGGCAACCAAGAATATTTATAAAATGTTAATTATAACTACGCAATGAGATCTGCAAAATAGATTATTTTCATTTTTTTATGAGATATTATAAAAAACTTTTGATTAACCTCAAACTCTCATGCCAAAGGCAGATCCTTTGGATAACTCCTTCTCCTATAGGAGAAGGAGAATTTTGTCTTCCTCTCCTTTTAGGAGAGGATTGAGGTGAGGTTAAAAAAACCTTATTTTTCATAACTCATATAACTAAGCATATTAAGGAGAAACGATATGGCAAAGAAAAAAGAGATAGTAATCAAAGCAAAGGTGCTTTATGATGGAAAAACGAAACATGAAAACAAAACCATTGTAATTGAAGGGAATAAGATTATTGAGGTATCTTCAGAGAAAGTAAAAGCTGATTATGAAGGATTTGTTACCCCGGCTTTTATTGATGCACACTCGCATATTGGTATGGACAGAGAAGGGGAGCCAACGCAGGAAGCTAAAGTTAATGATTATACAAACCAAATCCGTCCATTAAACGACCCATTAAACAGTATTTATTTTGATGACCGAGCTTTTAAAGATGCAGTTGATTTCGGAGTTCTATACAGTTGCGTTATTCCTGGTAGCGGCAATTTGATTGGTGGACGAGCAATGATTATCAGGAATTATGCAAAAAACCGTGACCAAGCATTTGTAAAAGATTATGGATTTAAAATGGCTCTTGGTTTCAATCCTCGTTCAACTACAGAATGGAAAGGTGAAAGGTCTAATACAAGAATGGGTGTTTATGCCCTTCTTGAAAAAAAATTTGATGACTTACTTATCAAAAAAGAAAAAACATCCTTATCCAGAGAGAAGAAATTGATAGAACTAAATCAAAAGAAAAAGGATAAGAAACTTACAAAAAAAGAATTTGAAATTGAAAAGGAAATCATTGAAAAGGAATTTAAATTGGAATTTAATTCTGAGGAAAAAGCAATTTTAGAACTTCTCTCCGGCAGGAAAATAGCAAAGGTTCATGTGCATAAAGATGACGATGTGCTGTATCTAATCAAACTTGTAAAAAAATATCATTTGAATGTTACCGCTGACCATACTGGTGATGTATTCAACAAAGAGATATTTGATGAACTCGCAAAGAATAAAATCCCAATCGTTTATGGACCTCTTGGTTCTGTTGGTTATAAAGTAGAATTAAAACATGCCTATTATCAAAATGCAGGTCTGCTAATGAAATCCAAAGCATTTTATGGACTTATGACTGACCACCCTGTTATTCAGACAACAGCTCTTAGAGATAGTCTTAAATTTTTTATGATTCAAGGAATGAGCGAAGAAGATGCAATTTCACTGATTACTTATAAAAATGCAAAAATATTGGGAATTGATGATATTCTTGGAACCATAGAAAAGGGAAAACTGGCAAGTATTATCGTATGGGATAAAAATCCTTTACATCTGGGAGCATTTCCAATTCTGGTTCTTGGGGAAGGTAAGGTTTTAAGGAAGAAAAAATAGATTCAGAAGCTTTTGATTTGCCTTTGCTGTTATGTTAAAAGTTAGAGAGTTCTGGTTAAATTTTTTGAATATGAAATTAGCGGTGATATTGAGGAATGACGCCGGAGAGTTTTCATAAAAAATTTGACAGATTTATTTAGGAATTCTTTTTTGTGTTGTAAATAAGGTGATATTTCTGGAATATTAATGTCAAAGATAGGTTTGTTTTATAATTGTGTTAATGTCGAAATAGGATGTTATATTATGCACAGTGCAGTCTGATATATGTTAGCCAATAAATAAAAACAGGAGGTAAAAGTGGTACAGATAGCTGAAATAAAAAAGAAAATTGAAGAATTGCCCAAACAGGAATATGTCAATTTGAGGCAGTGGTTTGCTGAAAAGGACTGGGAAATATGGGATAAGCAAATTAAAGAGGACTCAAATTCAGGAAAATTAGACTTCTTAGCCAAAGAAGCTCTGCAGGAAAAGAATAATAGCAATTTAAGGGCCTTGTAAATGCATAGAACGAGTTCTCGGTTTTGGAAATGCTTTTATAAACTTCCATCTTCTATCCAGAAAACAGCTGATGAGAATTTTGAACTTTTGAAGGACAATCCTTATCATCCTTCACTTCATTTTAAAAAGATTGGTTCCTTTTGGTCGGTTCGAATCGGCTTGAACTACAGAGCTCTTGCTATAAAAGATGGAGAAGACTTTATTTGGGTATGGATTGGGAATCATGATGAATATGAAAAAATGCTAAAATGATGAGGAAATTGGCTAACAAGTCGCTGGAGAGTGACTTGGCAAAGCAGTGCCGCTTTTAAAAGGCTGTATTTAACCGATAGTTTTTAGCTTTATCATAGGTTTTTCAGTTATAGTTGCCCAGCCCCTCAGCTTCGCGTTAGGTAGCAAGTAAGTCGGATAAAACTGTAAATTTCAAAGATAGGTTATTTATTTTCAGGTATGTTAAGTTAATAGATAGGGCGCATAATATACTATGAGTTGTAGTATAATATATGTTAGACTTCTTTGTCAATATAAAAAATAAAACTAATTATTGAAAAATTATCCCGAATTTACTGGGATTAGTAGAAAAGGAAAATTATGAATTCTATAAATTTATCTCAGATTGAAAAAAATATTAATCTATTATCCCGAACAGATCAGTTACGGTTAATTGAACGGATCCTTCGTCGTTGGCGACAGAGAGATTTAAAGGAATCCCGATTTAATCGGGATTTTGAACAACAACTTACTGCTATGGCAGCAGATAAAGAAATTCAAAGAGAGTTGCAAAAGATTAATAAAGAGTTTATTGTTACTGAAATGGATGGATTGCGAACAATATAATGGCAATTCAACGAGGTGAGATTTATTTTGTGGATTTGAACCCAACCAAAGGGAGAGAACAAGCAGGTAATCGTCCAGTATTAGTTTTATCTAATAATACGATTAATAAGCTTCCTCTTGTAGTAACAGTAATTGTAGGAACGAAAGGGGAGAATATCTCGCGTGATTATCTGACCAATGTTCGCATATCTTCTTCAGATAGTGGATTGTCAATGGAAACTGTGTTTTTATGTTTTCAACTACGTTCATTAGATCCAAATAGATTTCCAGAAAGGCCAGCAGGAAAAGTTTCTGGTGAGATACTGGCGAGAATTGAAGATGCAGTTCGTTATTGTCTTGATTTATAAAAATAGTTTCAGAAGCTTTTGATTTGCCTTTGTTGTTGCATTAAAAATTAGAGAGTTCTGGTTAAATTTTTTGAATATGAAAAGATTGATGATATTGAGGAATAAAGCATTAAGAACTTTATAAAATATTTGACAAACATTTTTTTAGGAATTCTTTTTTGTCTTGTAAATAAGGTGATATTTCGGGAATATTAATTTCAAAGATAGGTT
>CAYNOU010000021.1:33392-36315 GCA_964398885.1 uncultured Candidatus Cloacimonadota bacterium
TTTTTGTCTTGTAAATAAGGTGATATTTCGGGAATATTAATTTCAAAGATAGGTTATTTATTTTCAGGTATGTTAAGTTAATAGATAGGGTGCATAATATCATGCCAGAGGTCATCCGCCAGCTGGCGGAGATCCGCCTCTGGCGGGCAGATCCTTTGGATACTATGAATTGTAGTATAATATATGTTAGACTTCTTTGTCAATATAAAAAATAAAACTAATTATTGAAAAATTATCCCGAATTTACTGGGATTAGTAGAAAAGGAAAATTATGAATTCTATAAATTTATCTCAGATTGAAAAAAATATTAATCTATTATCCCGAACAGATCAGTTACGGTTAATTGAACGGATCCTTCGTCGTTGGCGACAGAGAGATTTAAAGGAATCCCGATTTAATCGGGATTTTGAACAACAACTTACTGCTATGGCAGCAGATAAAGAAATTCAAAGAGAGTTGCAAAAGATTAATAAAGAGTTTATTGTTACTGAAATGGATGGATTGCGAACAATATAATGGCAATTCAACGAGGTGAGATTTATTTTGTGGATTTGAACCCAACCAAAGGGAGAGAACAAGCAGGTAATCGTCCAGTATTAGTTTTATCTAATAATACGATTAATAAGCTTCCTCTTGTAGTAACAGTAATTGTAGGAACGAAAGGGGAGAATATCTCGCGTGATTATCTGACCAATGTTCGCATATCTTCTTCAGATAGTGGATTGTCAATGGAAACTGTGTTTTTATGTTTTCAACTACGTTCATTAGATCCAAATAGATTTCCAGAAAGGCCAGCAGGAAAAGTTTCTGGTGAGATACTGGCGAGAATTGAAGATGCAGTTCGTTATTGTCTTGATTTATAAAAATAGTTTCAGAAGCTTTTGATTTGCCTTTGTTGTTGCATTAAAAATTAGAGAGTTCTGGTTAAATTTTTTGAATATGAAAAGATTGATGATATTGAGGAATAAAGCATTAAGAACTTTATAAAATATTTGACAAACATTTTTTTAGGAATTCTTTTTTGTCTTGTAAATAAGGTGATATTTCGGGAATATTAATTTCAAAGATAGGTTTGTTTTATAATTGTGTTAATGTCAAAATAGGGTGTTATATTATGCACAGTGCAGTCTGATATATGTTAGAATGCATTTAAGGTTATAATAAAAACCAATAAAAATTATTAGTAGGAGATTAAGATGTTAGTATATCGTGAAATAGTAGAAAAAAAAGATGATATTGTAAAAGTTACTAATCTTTTAAATAGTCTAAAAAATCAAAAAATAGAAGTAATAATTGTACCATTAGCAAAAGAAAAAACAGGAAGTTTTAAAAGCTTAAAAGGAGCTTTAAGTAAATATAGCAATCTTGATATGATAAAAATAGAAGGCTCTGCTTGGGAAAAAGCAATTGAGGATAAATATGGTAATAGTTGATGCAAATGTAATTCTTAGATATTTTCTAGATGATATAGAAGATTTAGCAATTAGAAGTAAGCACATTTTAGAAAATCTTGAAGTTTTTATTCCAAATGAGATTGTTGCTGAAGTTGTTTTTGTTTTGCAAAAATTTTATGAAGTTCCAAGAAATGAAATATCATCGCTGTTAACTGATTTAATTGAATTCGAAAATATAGATTTGTATAAAAAAGCGGTACTTATTAAAGCTTTAGATATTTACAAATCAAAGAACTTAGATTTTGTTGATTGTATTCTTTGTGCTTATAAAAAAGTAGAGAATATTGAAATAAAAACCTTTGATAAAGAACTTTTGAAATGTACAAAAAGCGATAATGTAAAATTTAAGCAGTCTAACACTCGTTCCACTTGAGCTGAAACGCAGTGCGAGATTTAATTAACGGCTATTTTGCCAGAGAAAGTTAATCTCACAATTTAAGGACATAGAACCGGACTGCGTCTCTGCCTGTCCGCCGTAAAACTTTGGAAGGCGGGCAGGTGAGCTTTGTCGTTAGACCACTTTAATATCACTCACCAATTTCATCACTTCCCCAATCGTATAAAGCGAACCAGTCACACATATCAAATCATCTTTATCAGCAAATTTCTTTGCTTTCGCAAGAGCTAAATTTATATCGTTTTCTAAAATACATTCCTTCTTGTATTTTTTTACTTCTTTTGCTAACATCATAGGTTCTGCTGCTCTGTGTGAGGACGATTTACAAATTACAAAAAGGTCAACAATACTTGAAAGCTGCTTTATCATACTTTTGAAATCTTTATCATATAAAACTCCAATAACAGCAATTAGTTTTTTGTATTTATAAATATGTTTTAGATTATAAACTAAAGATTTTATCCCATCTGGATTGTGGGCGCCATCAATAATTACTTTCGGATTATCACTAATTTTTTGTAGACGACCTTTCCATATAATTGAATTCAAGCCAGTCTTTACTTTCTCCGCATTAAGTTTTATTCCATCATTGTGAAAAAGTGCAGCGACAATTAAAATTGCAAGTGCAGTATTATCAATTTGATGTCTTCCAACTAAATTGCATTTTATGTTTCTGTAATGAATATCAAATTTTGGGATATCAATGTCATAATTTCCACCATCCTCATTTAGTCTGATATTTGAAATTTCTACTTCTTTTTTGAAATCAATAATTGGACAATCTTTTTTCTTTGCTTCTTTGATAATTGTATTCTTGGCAGTTGGTCGCATTTTACCGAGAATAACTGGAACAGTGGGTTTGAGAATTCCTGCTTTTTCTTTTGCAATTTTTGATAATGTATTTCCAAGTGTTTTTGTGTGGTCATAGTCTATATTTGTAATTGCAGTTATGACAGAGTTTACAAGGACTGTTGCATCCAATCTTCCACCCAAGCCAACCTCCATTACAACATAATCAACTTTCTCCTGTAAGAAAAGTTGAAATGCAATGCTGGTAGATATTTCAAAATA
>CAYNOU010000022.1:0-1583 GCA_964398885.1 uncultured Candidatus Cloacimonadota bacterium
TCACCCTTCGTCCCGATTAAATCGGGACTACGGAGAACGGGTATATCGGGATAATAGTGTTTTAATAAACAGTCCCCGCGTACGCGGGGATCAAATCCTGCCCGTCTTGGCTCGGCACCAAGCCGAGACAGGTTAGAACAATTGGAATCTGTGCATTCTATCCCTCAATTTTCATTCTCCTTTCAGGCTCGGCGCCTATGTCTCGGCTTCCGATATATCGGAAGACAGGCAGACGGGTGTATCCCGTCCCCGATCTAATCGGGGATTTGGGACATGAATTTTTCATATAATTCAAAAAAAATCTTATATTTTATCTCATTTCTTAGTTTTATAATAAATTTTTCAAGCCATTTGCAAATCGCTTTACTCCTTCTTTTATATTATCAAAGGAGTTTGCATAGGAAAAGCGGACATAATTATCCACACCAAAGGCAGAACCTGGCACTATTGCAATATGATAATCTTTTAGTAAATATTGGCATAAATCTACAGAATTTTTTATTTGGGAATTATTGAGATAATAAGAAATATTTGGCATTGCATAAAATGCCCCTTTTGGCATAATACATTTAATATGCGGAATTTGATTTAGTTCATTCACTAAATAATTTCTTCGTTTTTCAAATGTTTTTCTCATCATTTCAATACTTCCATCATTTTCTAATAGAGCAGTAACAGCAGCTTTTTGAGTTATAGAATTAACGCAGGAAGTAATATGGCTCTGTATACGACTTGCTCGCTTAATAATTTCTGTGGGACCCGCTGCATAACCAAGTCTCCAGCCTGTCATTGCATAAGCTTTTGAAATTCCATTTATCACAACAGTAATTTTAAAAATTTCATCAGAAATGGAAGCTATTGAAACATGCTGTGCCCCATCATAAATAAGCTTCTCATAGATTTCATCAGAAATTATTAGAATATTATACTTAAGACAAACTTCAGCAATTTTTTTTAACTCCTTTTTATTATAAACCGTACCGGTCGGATTGTTGGGAGAGTTTAAAATAAGGGCTTTAGGATTGCTGAGAGAAAGTATTGTTTCTTCAAGCTGTTGTGCATTTATTTTAAAATCACAGGACATATTTGTATGCAAAAGAATGGGAAAGGCATCAACCATTTCTACCTGAGAAGTGTAGCTTACCCAGTATGGGCATGGGATTAAAACCTCATCTCTTGGGTCACAAACAGCCATTAAGATAAATACGATTGCAGCCTTAGCTCCAGGTGAAACCAGAATATCTTCTGGGTCGTAATTCAGATTATTATCTTTCTTGAATTTTGTAGAAATTGCTTCTCTCAATTCAAAAATTCCGGCAGAGGCTGTGTATCTTGTAAAATTATCATCTATTGCTTTTTTTGCTGATTCTTTGATATAATCTGGAGTATTGAAATCAGGTTCTCCTACACCAAAATTTATTACATCAATTCCATTAGCCTGCATCTTCTTTGCTAAAGAAGAAACTGTTAATGTTGGTGAAGGATTAATCGCTTTTGCTCTATGAGAGATTTGGATTGACATTTTTATTCTCCATAATTAGTTGAATCAATTCAACCAGTTCAACCAGTTCAACCAGTTCAAC
>CAYNOU010000022.1:1683-27195 GCA_964398885.1 uncultured Candidatus Cloacimonadota bacterium
TTCAACCAGTTCAACCAGTTCAACCAGTTCAACTAATTAAATTTCATAAACTATTTTTGACAAATCTGCAGTTTTTAAGAAATTTTTATTAATCATCCTTAACAGAGCCATCCTATTTTCTCGTATTTTTTTATCTTCAACCATTACCATAACATTATCAAAAAAGGCATCAATGTCATCTTTCAGCAAAACTAATAGATCAAGACTCTTTTGATAGTTTTTTTCAGCAACACTTCTTTCATACTCAGGAGCTATCTGCATTACCTTTTGATAGAGTTTCTTTTCTTCCTTTTCTTGAAACAGTTTTACATCCAATTCTGCTTCATATTCGGAATCTGATAGTATATTAGACACCCGTTTAAATCCAATAATAAGGTTACGAAAATCTTTATGAGACTTGAATTTCTGAAGTATTCTTGTCTTATTAAATCTATCAGGAATAATCATAGGGCCAATTCCTCCTGTTGCACCTATCACATCATGTTCAAATTTGTCATATTCTAATTGTTTTTCAGTTGCCTGATTGAAGAAAAGCTCTAATTTAGATTGTGTTGCATTAATATCTATTCTTTTAATTGATATAAATGATTGCAAACTTTTATTAATTAGAGTATTAAGAGGAATAGATAAATTGTTCGTTTTTAAAATTTTTATGATGCCGTTTCTAGCTCTTCTCAATCCAAGAGGGTCATAAGAACCGGTAGGAATAAGCCCAATTGCAAAGCATCCGCAAATTGTGTCCATTTTATCAACTAAAGATAAGACCGTACCGGTTTGTGTTTCTGGCAGAATATCGTGTTTGTATCTTGGTAGATATTGTTCAAAAATTGCTTTTGCTACTTGTTTATCTTCTCCATCATTCAAGGCATATTGCCATCCCATAAAACCTTGCAGTTTTGTATATTCTTTTTCTCCAAGCATCAAAGTTGTTAAGTCAGTTTTAGAAAGAAGGATGGCTCTGTCTATATTATTAACATCGCAATTAAGCTCTTTAGATAGATATTTTCCAGGTTCTTGCATTCGCTCAATTTTGTCAAATAGAGTGCCCAACTCTTTTTGGAAAGTTATCTTCTTTAGGTTTTCTACACGGTCTATAAGTTTAGTTTTCTTATCTGTTTCAAAATAGAATTTTGCATCCGTAAAACGAGCATTTATAACTCTTTCGTAACCGTATCTGACCTTATCAATAGTTTTTGGGTTGCTGTTGCAGAGACAGATAAAATACGGAATCAGTTTCCCTTTTCCATTTGAAACAGAAAAGCATCTTTTGATTTCAGAGAGAGTTGTAATAAGCACTTCATGCGGAAGTTTTAGAAAACTTTCATCAAATCTTCCCAAAATTGGGGAAGGAAATTCCACCAGATCTGTTACAGTTTCAATCAGTTGAAAATCTTTTACTGGAACTCCGCTGCTTTTATTTGCGGTTTCATCTAATTGTTTTATAATTAGTTTTTTTCTCTCTTCTCTATCCGAAATTACGAAATGTTTTTCTAATTCAGGTTGATAATCATCAATATTTTTAATTTCAATTTTATTGTGTATCTTTTCAAATCTATTTCCAAATGTAAAACGACTGCTTTTTACATCGCCAATTTGGACATCAAGAATATTGTTATTATATAATGCAACAATCCAGCGGATAGGTCTTGCAAAAGATATACCATTTTCCTGCCATCGCACTGTCTTAGGAAATGGAATCTTACTAATTATATTAATAGATATTTGTTTCAGGATTTCAGTTGTTGCTTTTCCTTTAACTACTTTTATTGAAGTTAGGTATTTGCCCCTTTTTAGTTTTTTTATAACAATATTTTTTTCTAAAAGTCCTTGTTTTCCTAAGAATCCCAGACCAACTTTATTCAGATTTTCATCAGAATCATAAGCAATCTTTTTGGGCGGTCCAATTATTTCCTTCTCAATGTTTTTCTGGCATACAGGCAGTCCATTTATTATTAAAGCTAATCTTCTTGGTGTTGAATATTTTTCAATACTTTCAAATCCTATCCTATGATTATGAAGCTGGTTATCAAAGTAATTAGTTATAAACTCAATTGCTGGTTGGATATAAGAAGTTGGTAATTCTTCTACGCCGATTTCAAAAAGATATCTATTTTTATTCATTAGAGTTGGTAATTTCCTTTTGTATTTTTTGCTGTCAAGATTTTGGCATTTGAAGATAGCCACAGAGGCACAGAGATATGATAATTTAACCACAAAGACCAAAAAGAGCATAAAGAGGAAAAAATTATTTTTTTTTGTCCTTTGTGGTTAGAAACAATCAACTCTGTGTTCACAGTTGTGATTTACCTTTCCAGCATAAATGTTGCAGGCCCTAAATTCACTAATTCAACTTCCATTAAGGCGCCAAAAATTCCCAACTTTGGCTTAATACCATTTTTCGTTAGTTCTTCAGCAAATTCTTGGTATAATTTTTCTGCAACCTCTGGTTTTGCAGAATCAGTGAAACTGGGGCGATTACCTTTTTTGCAATTAGCACACAAAGTAAACTGGGAAACGAGTAATATTTCACCTTGAATATCTTTCACGCTTAGATTCATCTTGCCATTCTCATCTTCCCCGCCTTCAGAAGTTCTACGGCGGGCAGAGAAAATACGAAGATTTACGCATTTTTTTGCTAAATATTCAATTTGAACAATACTGTCATTACTTGCAATACCAAGAAAAATCAGCAATCCTTTTCCAATTTTAGAGATTAGTTTTCCCTCAATAGTAACTGATGCACTCTTAACTCTTTGTATTAGAATTTTCATTATTTTTTATAATTTTTTTTGCCTTTCTTATTAGTTATGAATTTATAAAGAGATTTTAATTTTTGTCAACTTTATGTAATAATATTTCTTGACTATTTTTTTTACAAAGAATATTAAAGTATCATTATAATATAATATTTAGTGCAGATAAATATGCTTTAAGTTGTGGATTGTATTTCGTATCCGTCTGCCCGTCTTGGCTCGCCAAGCCGAGACAGAGGCGCCGAGACGGATATTTTTAATAGATATCTCTCAAAATAATATTCTGATTATATCCTGGTATTAGTAAGTACTATTGATGGATTTAAATAAAATAACTCAAGTTTCGCAGATGGCAGACGGAACAGAGTTCCGTGTTACAGAGGGAATAGAGTTCCCAAGTGCGAAACTTGAGTAAAATAATAAAAGAAAAATTATGATTTTGAGTAAATGGAAACTTTCCAGATTGTGATAGTGTGGATTATTCTATTGAATGTAATAGTATGAAATTTATAGATAATAAAGAAAAATTTGACTTTATAATTACAAATTTTATAAATAACAACAAATTAAAAAAAGAGACCGCCTATATTAATTTGATACTATCAAAGTAATATTTAACTTAAATATTCTATCTTAATTGGTAATCCTATATCAGGATTATATTTTATCAATATATAATAAATGAAAGAGAAAATTAGAGTATCATTTGCAGCAACTTATTTTATACTTCTTGCTTTTTTGATAATAATATTTCTTAAGCAAGTTAAAGCCCAAACCATAACTACACCTAATAATACGAAAGAAAAGGTTGAAATTCAGAATGTTGAAAACTTACAAAAGAATGAAAATGATACTCTTAAAATTAAGCAAGACTCGTTAAACATTCAAGATAACATCATTCATGAAGATTCACTACATATAACTTCAATTGATAGTATTATATCTGATACAGTTTCCGCAGAATTTATATCTTCAGTCTCCCCGATTTCATCGGGAAGCATAGACGGGGAGGAAAATTATACAACCACCATTGACACCTCCTATTCTTACTTTATTCCCAGTTTGTTTAAAAAGAAGCTTTCACATAATTGTATAAATTACGATGACAGTAATGCAGTCTTCACTTATTTATATCATAAAGAATTTCCTCCTTATATTATTGATTATCATTTTTTGATAGATAGATTATATTCTTTTTCTGAAGAAATAGATATGGTGGAGAATAATGCCTTGATAAATATCAGATTTGGTAAGGCAGAGATTATTCCATCTTTTTCTGTACCTTTAGAAAAATTTTGGGAGCTAAAGCTCTGGAAGAAATTTCAAGAAAGTTTTTATAATGAGCTTTTACAATCTAACTTAGGAGGGGAACGAACAAGAGAATTAGAAGGCATAATTCCGGATATTGAATTTCCTAAGATAAAGATGCCAGGGGCAATGCGAAGATTTTTTGGCGATAATATTGGCAGACTCAGAGTAACTGGTTCACAAAAAATTACTATAGGTGGCACAAAAACAACCAATAAGCCCAGGCTTGACACTGAAAGCACGCGCAGGAGCATTTTACCAGACCTAGCAATGAAACAAGACCTGAATTTAGGAATAAACGGGACTATTGGTGATAAAATTAAAGTTGATGTTAAACAAACATCTGAGGAATCTATTTTTAAGAAGAACAAGATAGGTATTAAGTATGAAGGCGATGAAGATGACCCAATAAAATTAATTGAAGGTGGAGATACACGTCTCTCACTTTCTGGTTCACATTTTATTAGTTATTCTGCATCATCAGAAGACCTGTTTGGATTAAAAGGAAATTTTGAATTTGGTAAATTAAAACTTACAACCATAATTGGCCAGCAAGAAGGAGAACAAGCTTCTGCAACTGCTACGGGCACTTCAATGGAGGATTTAACTGAATACAGAGATATGGATTTTGCACGAAATAAGTATTTTTTCATTGGAAACCCTGATCCTGATGATCCAAATACAATATTTCATAAGACTGAGGATGGAAAATTAATTCCAATTGATAGTTTAATGCCTAAGGAAGGCACAGAGATTAGAATATTTGTGGATGATAGGAAACTTGATCCAACTGACATTACTGGTTATTCTATTGATGGTGAAAATCATGATGTCCAATATAAATTTCAGGAATATTTATTTAGCACAGATGATTTTTTTATAGATTATATAAATTCTCCACATATAATAGAGTTTTATAAGTTTATAGGAAACAACTATGTTATTGGTTTAATATATGAAGATAGAGCAGGAAACACTTATGGTGAATACGGTGACACCATAAAAGTTAAATTAATAAAGGGAGATTATACTGATGAAACAGATACGGATTTGGCTCAAGGTGCTGCATTTTGGAAATATCAGTTAAAGAATATCTATTCTCTTGGAGGTAAAAATATTCAAAGTCAAGGATTTGAGGTAAAAATCTATAGATATATCAATGGAGAACAAGTAGAAGGGATTATTGATACAACCACCTCATCATATATTCCTTTTGTTAAAATTCTTAATTTAGATGAAAATAAGGATGGTAAGGTTGATGTAAATGATGAAACAGTAGATTTAGAAAAGGGGGTGATAACATTTCCAATGCCTGAGCCATTCAGGTCAATGTGGTTTGCAGAATATGATTCAATTTGGTTTGATATGTATCATCAACATCTTGGCAATGATATAATATATGAAAAGCTAAGTCCTGATCCCGAAGATTATAATCCGTTTTATATTAGTGTAGAAATGAAAAGAACTGCTGGTGAGATTAATCTTGGACAAATAAATATTATCAAGAATAGTGAGAAGGTATATATTGATGGTGACTTGAAAGAACGGAATACAGATTATACAATTGATTATATGAGTGGTACAGTTAGATTATTAGGGGATGCTGCTCTTGACCCCAATGTGCCTGTAAGAGTAAATTTTGAATATGAACCCCTTTTTGCTTTAGATAAAAAGAATATGTTTGGTGTGCGTGCTGACTATGAATTTAATAAGAATGCAGCCCTTGGTGCTACAATTATGTATGAAGCTGGCTCAGTTAAAGATGAAAGACCAAAAGTTGGAAATGAGCCGAAAAAAATCCTAGTTGGTGATATTGATGGAAAATTCTCTATGGATTTGCCTTTTATTACTAATTTAGTTGATATGATACCTTTAATCAAGACACAAGAAAAATCTACATTCTCACTCTCTGGGGAAGTTGCGATGAATATTCCAAATCCAAATGCAACAGATAAAAAAGAAGCATATATAGATGATATGGAAGGAGTTATTGAGGCATATCCATTAGGCACAGGACGTACTGATTGGACATTTGCCAGTTTCCCAGTTGGCATTGTTGATACTCTAAATATTGTTGATACATTAAATAAATCATTAAGAGGAAATATTAAATGGTATAATCCTTACCATAAATTTCAGGCTAAAGATATTTATCAAGATTTAACAGAACGTGAGGGTGGAGAATATGTGTCTGTTCTTGAATGCAAATTAACTCCTGGCGAGAATCAACAGCAATACTGGAGTGGAATTATGAAAGCATTTGGTACCGCATCCGTAGATTTTTCAAAAAAGAAATTTCTTGAAATTACAATGCGGTCAGATGAAAACCCTGGAGACTCTCTTTTTATAGATTTAGGATTTATAAGTGAGGATTACTATCCAATTTTACATCCAAATAATAAGTTGGATGAAGAAGATGGATGTGTCAATGGTATCAAAGATGGTGAGCTGGATATAGGAGAGGATATTGGCTTGGACCGTGTGGAAGGCAAAGATCCCTCTCCTCCCAACGACCACTTACAAGATGGAACACCCGATGTTGATGATGGTAATGATGACTATTATTATAGCCCTAATTCAAATGAATACAGTCAAATCAATGGGACAGAAGGAAATGATGTTCTTGATAGTGAAGATTTAAATAGAAATAATTCTTTGGATGTGAAAAATAATTATCTACAGTATGCAATAGATTTAAGTAATCTAGATATAGATTCTGAAATAGTAATTTCCGAATCTGAAAATAAAGAATGGAAATTTATTCGTATTCCATTACAAGATTCAACTTATTATACTAAAGAAGGTGCTGGAAATGTTGGTTTTTCTCAAATAAAATATGCAAGAATATGGGCAAAAAGCGGTTCATCTTCATCAATAACTATTGATATTGCATCTATTGATGTTGTTGGAAACAAATGGAAAGCATCTGCGATATTGGATACTACTCTTCATACTCCAGATAATTTAGAAAACGATGAAGTATTTGAAATTGCAACAGATAATAATAAGAAAAATCTGAATTATACTCCGCCACCAGGTTCAGTTGATAAAAGAGAGGAAAAAAGAACAAAAGAAAAGCAAATAGAACAGTCAATATTTCTTGATTGCAAAAAGATTCAACCCAATCGTTATCTTTATGCTAGACAGAATTTTGTAAATGCAATAAATCTCCTTTTGTATGATAAAGTAAAATTTTGGGTTTATGGCCAAGATTCCACGAAGACCAATGAAGAAACTATAATTTTTAGATTAGGGGCTGACACATTAAACTATTATGAATATAGAAAAAAGATTAAACTGCATGAAGACATTGAAGATAAGATGCTGGAAAAAAGGTGGCAGGAGATTAGTATTGATTTTGTTGATTTTACAGGATTAAAAAAATCAGACGTGCCTGATACAACTGCACATTTCAGAATTGTCGGTAATCCCTCTTTAGGTTATATTAAGCAGATGGCTGTAGGACTTATAAGACCAGATACTGAAAATTCTAAATTTAGTGGTAAAATTTATTTTGATGATATTAGGGTAGCCAATCCTTATGATGAAATAGGTGTTGCTTCTCGTATAACTCTAACTGCCAAAGTAGCAGACCTTTTAGACATTAGTGCAAGCTTTAATAATCAAACTCCAAATTTTTATACTTTAGGTCAGGATAGAGGAAGTGGCACTAATGAATATAAATATACTCTTAATAATAAGATTACTTTGAATAAATTTTTACCTGCTTCATGGGGATTTAATATACCATTAAAAATTGATTATTCCTTTTCTGAAAGTAAACCGCGTTTTCAACCGAATTCAGATGTTGAATTAACATCAGAGGCTGAAAAGGATTCCTTAAAAACATTGGTTGAAACTAAAACTGCATCTGTCACTTTTGGAAAAAGTAAGAAATCCTCAAACCCATTTGTAAAATATCTAATTGATAATTTAACATTGTCAGCCCGGGCATCAAATACAGTATCTTTATCGCCAACAAGGAAAGATACTTCCATGCAATATAGTGGTTCTGCAAATTATAATTTGAGTTTTTCAAAAAATAATTCGATAGGCATTCTTAAGGATTTTAAGATATATTATTTACCTCAAAAAATCACCTTAAAACTTGATTATAAATTTAGTCATTCTGATATTTGGAAAAAGGAAACTGGTGAGGGAGATAAATTTATTAATGAGATACAAAATCCTGATGAGAAGCTCAACCCATATTTTAAAATTGATTATGAAATCTTTTCTAATATGCAAACAGATTATTCATTACAAACTACCCGTGATCTTCAAAAAAGAAATTTAAAGAAAAATCTTAATATTGGTGTTGAGTCTAATAGAAATCAGAAAATTAATGTTGGGTATGCTCCAGGTTATTTAAAATTTATAAGTTTCTCAACAAAATATTCAACAGATTATGGTCAGATTCGCGGGGAGAATGATACGCTATTAATAGAATACCAGGTGAGCAATAATCGTTCTTTTGACGCTGGATTAACACTGAAATTTGATAAATGGGGCAAAGATTTGATGAAAGCTGCGAAACTTTTATCATATTCAGAAAAAGAAGGTAATGGAGGAGAAAAGAATAATGAGAAGATTGAAGAAGAGGAAGAGGGAGCTAAGAATAACTTGCTTGATGAAACTGAAATTGAAATCGGAGAAATAAAAGATGAAGGAGAATTGGATTCACTTGAAGTCCCCAAAGAAGAGAATAAAAAGGAAGTTAATAAGATTACACCATTTAAGCGTATTGCTTCAATCTCAGGCCAGGTAATTGGATTTGGAATAAAATCATTAGGCTCTACTAAATGTAGTTATTCAAATAAATTTAACACAAAATATGATGTTCCAAAAGACTCACTTCCAGATTTTAACTATCAAATTGGTATAACCGACCTAAACTATGGAGATTTGAAATCTACCGGTCAAACTGATAATATTTCTATTTCAACTTCAAATCGTTTTAATGTTTTACCAACTCTTGATGCAGATGTTAAGGTTGACTATAAACAAACTTTCGTAAACAAATCTGGTGGTAAAACTAATACCTCTTCTTACACATTACCTGATATTACTTTAACTTATAGTGGATTGGACAATATAATTCCCTGGAATTTAGTATCAAATTCCTCTGTCTCAAGCGGGGCAAATCGTTCAGTAACCAAAACAGGTCCAACATCTCCCTCTAAGACAGACAAGATTACTATTACATCATCAATTTCATTACCAATAAATGTGTTAAAAACCTTAAACCCTAAACTATCGGGCGGCTATACTTATTCTTATGATAAAAATTCTAACACGAAAATTGAAAATAAAGACAACAGACTAACCTTTTCCGCAGGTATGAAATATTCCTTCCAATCTGAAAAAGGGATTAAATTTCCTTTACTAAAGAGAATTAAGATGAAAAACAAATTGGATACTTATTTAGATATTTCATACACTTCAAATTTTAGTCAGAGATATCTACCTAATAATAAAATATGGGATCCACAAATCAATACCAATGATCTGAAAATTGAACCAAGAGTTTCATATAGTTTTAGCAAAGACATAAATGGGGGTTTAACTGGAAAATATGATTATAGTAAAAATAAAAATTCCGGTAAATCTACTCATACAACTGCTCTGAATATATGGGTTGAATTCAAGTTCTAAAAAGGTAGAAACTGAAAACTGGAAATTTAAAATTGATAACTAAAAAGAATGATCAAGCATCAAGTATCAAGTATTCCACCAGAGGTGTGAGCCAGAGGCTCATCAGCCTCGGGTTGAGATCCGCCTTTGGCGGACAAGTTTCAAATAAAAGACTGATTGCAGTTGGAGATATTCATGGGCAATTCAAAATGCTTAAGTTTCTTATGAAGAAGGTAAAACCTGATAAGACTGATAAATTTGTATTTCTTGGAGATTATATTGATAGGGGGCTTCAAAGTAAAGAAGTTATTGATTTCCTGATAGATTTTTCAAAGGTATATGATTGTGTTTTTTTGCGAGGAAATCACGAAGATATGTTGCTTGCGTTTCTTAAACTTGATGAAAAAGCAATGTACGGAGAATCTTATCAGTATAATGGAGGAGAATATACTGCATTTTCTTATGCTGGTGATAATGCTGTATTAGAGGATTTGAAACTCACCATTCCAGAAGAGCATATTGAATTTTTGAAAAGCCTGAAATATTATCATATTGAGGATAACTTTCTTTTTGTGCATGCAGGAATTATGCCTGGAATTCTGATTGAAGAACAAAAGTTAGAAGACTTAGTCTGGATTAGAGAGCAATTTTTCTATTATCCAACTGGAATTGATAAAATTATTGTGTTTGGTCATACTCCGTTAGATAGGGTATTAATTAGCGATGATAAGATAGGATTAGATACTGGGGCTGGATATTTTAAAACTCTTAGTGCGATTGAACTTAATACAAAAGAAGTCTATTCTGTTAAATGGAGTGAAGTTAAGTAATTTGTGAGAACCATTAAGGGTTTAAAATCTATAATTCAAGGAAACACCATTTCCTTCAAATTTTAATTCAATTTTCTTTTTCTTCTCATCAAAATTGTAAAGTTTAGCATCCACAAAAGCATCTACAATAGAAAGAAATTTCATTGCTCCTATCCACCATAACATACTTTGCTGTTTTTCATAAAAATTTGAGTATTTATCATAATCTTCTTGATTGTGGCTTTGTTCATATTTGTTATAAGCATCATTCATTTTAATATGGTAGTGCAGAGTGTATCCTATTAGAATGGATTCACCGGTAAACTCAATTGCTGATTTGATATATTTTTTATTGTAAAATTGTCCTCCACCTGGAATGAACAAAGAATAAAGCATTGCTTTGGTTGCATTTCTTTCATTAGCAGCATTTTCTGCTAATAAAGTGGAAGTTGATATAATGAATATTAGTAAGATAATTATCTTTTTATTCATTCTCTAAAATAGACCATAAGAATAGCGGAATCATTATCTCATGATGACCAACAAAATAATAGCCTTTTCCCCCACTGGCAGTGGGACGCTGAACAACATTTGTCATAGGACGGTAATGCAGATTCATATCAAATACTGCTGTATAAAAATCTTTAAGTGGAAATCCAAGATTTCTAACTATAGTAACTGCTTTCAGAAAAACTTCTGGCAAGATAACTGCTGAGCCGAAATTTATCAAAACTCCGCCATTATTTAATCCCTTTACTTGGTTGCAGAATATTTTGAAATCCCGAAAGCTGGCTCCACCAAGTGCTTCTCCATCTGCATACCTATGCTGGTGGGTAATATCTGTCCCAATAGCAATGTGAACTGTAACAGGAATATTATGTTGATATGCTTTTGCAAGCAGGCTGTATTTCCAATATTTTGGTTTTTCCTCAAAGATATATTTGCTTAAAGCCTCACCATAGCCAAGTCCAGACTTATAACCATCATTAATGACTTGATTGATAATCCTTCCAGTTTCTTCACCCATTCCGAAACTTCCATCCTCAATTGCTGAATCTACATCTTCTGAAGTTTTACCGAAAAAGGCAATTTCAAAATCGTGAATGCAAACCGAGCCATTTACTGCAATTGTATTAATTATTCCTTTTTCAATTGCTTTAATGAAAATCGGCGAAAGGCCACATTTTATTACATGACCACCGAGCATAATTATTATTAGCTTTTTATTATTAATCGCATCGTTGCAATGCCCAATAAATTCTTTGAATTCTTTTCCAATTAGAATATCAGGAAGCCCGTCAATAAAATCTTTGGTTGAGACTTCTTTATCTGTTTTCATAAAATCTTTAATATGCACCTTGCTGGCTCTGTTTTTTACAGAGTAGGTTCTTATATTTTCAAGACTTATTTCTTTGTATTTGGGCATTTTTATTTCCTTAAAAATAAATTTATCAATATTGTTAAAATAATACTAATCAAAATACAAGTAACAATTGGAAAATGGAATGAGACATTACCTTTTTTAATATTTATGTCTCCAGGCAGTTTGCCAAGATGTTTTCCAATGTTAGTACTTGTGAGTAGAAATCCAATTATTATCAGGATTATTCCAAAGATGATTAATATTCTTCCTATTTGTGACATCATAGTTTACTCCCCCCTTAATAGCCGAAGAAACAGGAAGTTAACCACAAAGAACTCAAAGAAGGCACAAAGTTCGCAAAGATTAATTTATATAACATTTTTTATGACACTTCTTAATAATAAAACATATTTATATTCTCTGTGCCCTTTGTGCATTCTTGGTGACCTTTGTGGTAAAAATCTCTCAATTAAGTTTTACAGTGCCTTTCTTTTTCACTATAAATACATCCGCAATACTGCTGACGATACATATTTCTTTGTTTGGAAATCTCTATCCCTTCTTTCCAGAATTCACGACAATCACGATAAAGGAATTTTACTCCATATTTTTTTGCTAAACTGTTGCCTGTTTCAATAATCAATTCATGTTTTTGAAATTTACTATAAAGTAATGTAGTTGTGAAATAATCGAATTTTCCTCTTCTTGCATAGATTGCAGTATTTAATAATCTGTCATAATAGCAAAATTTACATCTATCATTTTCTCGAAATACTATAGATTGAAGCCATTTTTCAAGATTATATTCATCTTTATAAAGAATTTTACAATTTTCTTCTTCTTGAAAGCGTTTCACTTCTACAAGTCTTTTTTGATACTCAAGATATGGGTGAATATTTGGATTATACCAAAAACCTGTTACAGCAAATTCATCTTTTAGATGAAAATATGGAGCAACATAGCACGGTGCACAGCAGATGTGGAATAGAACTTTCTTTTTTGTCATAACGCTTCGCTGTCATTTGCACCTCTTGCCTTCGCGTAGCTACGGCGAAGCGAGGTCGGTGCGTCATTGAGTCATTAGGCCTGCCCCGTGAAGTCGGTTTTTTACTTTCCCGGGGTCATTAAGGGGGTTACATTGTAGTTCGGATTTTTTCAAGATTTGTTTTTGCTTCAGGTGCGAACTTATGAAATTTGTTTAATTCTTCGCAAGGATAGTCACTACAGTATGCACAATTTGAAATATTTCTTTCCATAGCACATTTTCTAATCGGACATTCATTACAGTATCCAAACAATCTTCCTGATTTTTCCAAGCATCCGTCACAGTTAATATCTTCCGGCTTAATCTCTGACTTGAATTGTTTAGACCACATTTCAGCAACTTTTTTTCGTTCATTATCATCGTCTTTTTGAGTTGCAAGGAATGCCGGACACTCAGAGCAAATTATTCCGCAAAATGCAATCATTTTTTCCATTGGTTTTAGTCTCCTTTCATTTTTTTATACTTTAAATAATAACAAATGAGGACATTTGTTTTACATTATATTCTCTTTGAGTATTCTTTCAACAGATTTGAAGCAATAACAATTCTCTGAATCTGGTTTGTGCCTTCATAAATCTGAGTAATTTTTGCATCACGCATCATTTTTTCAACAGGATATTCTTTCATATAGCCATATCCGCCGAGAATTTGAACCGCATCTGTAGTAACTTGCATTGCGACATCAGAAGCATAGCATTTGCACATTGCAGATTCCTTACTATATTTTTTTGCCCCAGAATCAATCATTCTGGCTGTTGCATATACCAGTGCTCGTGCTGCCTCCAATTTCATTGCCATATCAGCCAGCATAAACTGAATACCCTGGAATGAGGAAATCGGTTTCCCAAATTGATGTCTTTCTTTAGAATAAAGAATAGCCTCTTCCAGTGCACCTTGTGCAATGCCGAGAGCTTGAGCGGCCACCATAGGTCTTGACTTATCAAAGGTTTTCATTGCAATCATAAAGCCCATACCTTCTCTGCCAATCAGATTCTCCTTTGGCACTTTACAATTCCCAAATATAAGTTCTCTTGTACAGGATGCTCTTATTCCCATCTTGTTTTCTTTCTTACCAAAGCTAAATCCTTCTGTTTCTTTTTCCACGATTAACACAGAGGCACCCCTTGCTCCTTTTGTTTTATCAGTTAGAACAAATACAGAATAAATATCCGCTTCACCGCCGTTTGTAATCCATTGCTTAGTGCCATTCAGAATATAGTAATCCCCATCTTTTTTGGCGGTTGTTTTAATTGCTCCTACATCAGAGCCAGCATCTGCTTCTGTTAAAGCAAATGCGGCTAATTTCTCTCCTGCAGCAACTGGGGGCAAATATTTCTGCTTTTGCTCCTCATTTCCATTTAACAAAATTGGATATATTCCCAAACCAGTTCCACCAAGAGCAAGAGCTATTCCACTATCTACACGGCTTAATTCTTCCATCATAATAACCAAGTCCATAACTTTACCGCCAAAGCCATCATATTCTTCTGGCAAAAGAACTCTGAACAGATCTGTTTGGGCAAAAATTTTAACTATATCCCAGGGGAAAATTGCTTCTTCATCATATTTTTCGCGGACAGGTTTTATCTTCTCTTCAGCTACCTGCCGAGCTAATTCCTTAATTTCTTTTTGTTCATCTGTTAAGAAATGTTCCATTTATCCTCCTAAAATTTTCTATTTTTACAGGGAAAATCCTGTTTAGGGAATGGAAACTAATTTGTCAAGAACTATCTCATACTGATTGAACTTCATCTGAAAGATGGAGTCCAGTCAGTGCAGTCAGAAGCAGTGCAATTATTTATAATATCTTTTCGTAAAACCAGAAATAAACTCATCTTTTTTTGTAGAAATTGATTTCACCAAACCAATTCCAAATCCTAATCCGTAAGCGATAACTTGTGTAAATAAAGTTAGAACAGATAAAATTCCTACATTCCCAGATTTATATTGAAATATAGCTTGAACAAATGCGAATATCATAATGAAAATTGCAATTAAACTTTCAATAGCAAGAAACAATCGGAAAATGGAAAACCAGAACGAAAAGATCAAAGTTAACACAAAACCCAATAACACAAAAAACGGAAGCCAATGAACAGGTCTCAACATATTTTTATCGATTCTTCCTAAATTTATACGGGTAATTCCCCAATTGAAAATCTGCTTGAAAAATCTTTTTAGATTTGTTCGTCTTTTGTGATACACAAACGCATCTGGTAGGAATTTTACCTTAAAACCTGCTTTATAAATCCTATTTGAAAAATCCATATCCTGTCCGTGACGGAGTTCATTCATTCCACCTATTTTTTGAAGAACTTCTCTTTTAATGCCCATATTGAAACTTCGTGGGTAATATTTTGTAACACTTTTCCCTGCTGTGCCACGAGTTCCTCCAGTTCCAATAAATGATGTCATTGAATAATTAATCGCTTTTAGGAAGGGAGAAAAGTCTTCTCTATAAGTATCTGGTCCACCAAAAGCATCAAAATTTTCAGTATTTAGATGCCTTTCTAAATTTTCAATATATTCTTCTGGAACAGTACAGTCAGAATCAATAAAAACAAAAATATCACCTTTTGCTTTTTCCATACCAAGATTTCTTGCAACACCAGGACCTTTATTTTCTTGATAAAAATACCGCAATGTCAAAACAGATTGATATTTCTTTATCACTTCTTTTAGATTATCAGTTGAACCATCATCAACTACTATAACTTCAAAATTTTTGCTGGATTGTTTTACAAATGATGATAGAAATTCATCAATCTCTTCTGAACGATTGTATGCAGGGACAATGATTGAGATTAATTTTGAATTTAGTCCCGATATAATCGGGATGAATTTTGAATTATAGAATTTTCTCATCTATTCTTGCTAAACTTCTAAATCTTCAAACTTTCTAACTTTCTTCATTCTTCCTCTGTTCTCTTTTTTCCGTGCTCCATTTTCCTTTTTATTGTAAAAATAGTACCACAAATTAGAATTAAATATGCAATAATATGCCCAATAACAGAAATATGATAATACTTTATAAATGTTTCTGGTACAAACTGAAATAAAATTTCGTGCACGCCGGGAGAATCTATATAAACTGCTCTTAAGATATGATTGGTTTTGTAGATTTGAGTTTCTTCATTATCTACAAAACATTTCCAACCTTTTGGATAATAAATTTCGGATGCAACAAATAGTGTTGGTTTATCTGTATATATTTTATATTTCATTTCGTTGAACGAGGCTTCTTCAACTTTTACAAATGAGGAATCTGGCTTTTGTATAATTTTATTAATACTTTTCTCAAGAATTACAGTACTAAAAGCATCAAAGTTTTTATCGTTCAATGCTGTGAATCTTTCCAATCTTTCAGGTATAATTTGTGTTTCACCTACGAACCAAGCAGGCTTCACATCTAAATCTGTTTTATAAACAAGCAGCTTTTTCGTTTTGTCATAATAATATGGAATCAGATTGTTCGCCGGAAGTTGAGACTTAGAAATAATATATTTTGTATTCAGCATTTTGAGAATATTCCAATTTATTGGGAATTGCGGGTCTTTCCCTTGGTATAGGCAATTTTCTATAATATCCTGATAAATACGAAGTTTTGCGGCAGAATAACCACCAATTGAATTGTGATAATACGACCAGTCGTTGGTATTAAATGGATTTTCTGTAATTGGGAATACACGATAGTAAGTAGTATCCTGAAGTAATATTTTATTAGTAGCAGATTTACGAAAATACTCTTCCTCCATTCTTATAGGATTGTGTAATTCACCTTCTGCTTTTTTCACATAAGGAATTTGGTCTATCAAAAGTAGAATAATTATGCAGGGAAAGAATAGCACAGGTTTAATTTTTTTGCCAACAAAGAGAAAGGAGAATAATCCAGTTAGAGCAGCAAAGAGGCTCAGACGCAAACCATCGGTTCGCGTCATATCTAATCTCGCTGATTTTATCATAGATAAAACTTCTGGTTTATATTGGCTTTCTTCGCCTGCCTTAACCAGAGAAAAACTGTTACCAAAAAGAAGCGGAATAAGACCTAAAATTATTAAGAAAACGGTTATGCTAATGATTATTTTACTATGAAGGATGGAGGACGGAGGATGGAGGATGGAATTTTCTCCAACTTTCTCTGTTTTCCGTTTTCCTTTCTCCAGAAGACTCTTTATCCCAAATCCTGCCCAGATAACAATAATTATCTGCATTATTACAGAAATCATTGCAGGAACTCTGAATCTATTGAACTGCGGAATATATTTGAAAAACAGATTATATAGGAGGGGAAAGTGCCTTCCGAATGATAAAAATAGAGACAGGAGGAAAAGTCCTAATAAGGTTTTGATTAAACTATTTTTGAAATTCAGTATTAATCCTAATAATGCCATAAATATTAAAATTACGCCAATATAGTCGTATGCTTGAGTAAAAGGCATATGTCCCCAATAGCAGCCTGGAATTTGTCTGCCTTTTAATTGCTCAACTTTACTTCCAGTATAAATTTCCCCGGATGTTCCTCCAAAGAATCGTGGCATAACCCAATTTAGCATCTCAGCTGGATGTAATGACCATTTGGTTGCATAATCAATATCCAAGCCTGTTGACTCTTTCTCGCCTGTTCCTCCACGGATAGAATATGGTGTATATTCGCCTGTTACAAACAATGGTTGTGCTACCATCATTATTATTAAACCGGAACCTAAAATTATTAAGATAAGTTTGATGAGAAATTCTTTAATCTGTTTTTTTCTAAGCATCTTTATTAAATAATAAAGTCCTACAAAAACTAGAATCATTATCTGATAGAAAATAATTTGATAATGTTGCGTACGAATCTGAATTGAGAATGCAAAAATGAATCCTATAAAACTGCCACAGAGATTTATCCCGTGTAATAAATACTTCATATTACACGGGACAGGCAGAGAACACAGAGAAGAAATAAAATTTAAAAAACCTTTTTTGTGTCTTTGTGCCTTGGTGGTTAAAAAGATAGTATTTTTCTTATTCAAAAATGAAATAAAGAAAAATGTTACAAGCGGAGCATACATTATTGGACGGAATTTAGCAAAATGCCCTATATTAAGCAAGGACATATAATATGGAATAAAGATAAATCCAAGACTGCCAAAAACTGATGTCCAATAACCTAATTTTAGAAATCTTAAAAGGAAAAACATTCCAATAAAGCCAATCAGATAAATCCAGATATTTACATATAATAATTTTCCCAATACCTTATGTAAAATTGAATCAAAATTAAATGCTTTTCCATTCAAACGGTGATAGATTGGCATTCCAGAAAATACCGGAGGATTCCAATAAACTGTTTCTCCTGTTTTCTTTTGGAATTCTATTCTTTGATGAGAACTCCCTTTTGAGCCGATAACATCTACTCCACCAGGACGCATTCCTTGAAATGCCATTGGGCTAAAGACAATTAGTAATAATACGAATACAAGTCCAAAAGTAATGAGATTTTTTTGATAATCTTGTAATTGTATTATAGGTTTTTTCTCTTTGATTTCCTTACTTGGTTTAATTTCTCTTTTTATCTTTTTAGCCATTCGTTCTCCAAAAAATATACACAAGACAGGCTGACCTGTGTTAAAATATGCTTATACCATTTTCCAAAAGTCCTTTTAAGCATAGAGAGTAATTGACTCAACTCGCTACCCACTAGAAATAAAAGAAACCGTTGAAAGGGTTCATTATATTCTTATTATATTCGATCCCTAAATAAATTTGGGTACTATTCCTACCTTCTCTAATCATAAAATCTTAGGATTAGCATTATGATTTATCGTGACGACAAATAATTAATATTAGCATAAATAACCTTTTCAATAATCTTCTTTGAATTTCAACTATCTAATAAAACTCAATACATTTATGAAGGAATTTATGTTAATTGCTATTTTTTTTGTCCTAATAAAATTTTGAATTCTTCAGGAGAGAGTTCTACATCCCTTAGAATTTTTCTCAAAAGTCCTCTATCTAAATTTTTGGTGCTATGTATAGGTATAACCGTGGTTCTTCCATCAAGATGTCTCAAAAAAGCATGACTTCCTTTTTGTCTTATTACTTCAAATCCCAATGCCTTCAAAACCTTAATAAGTTCTTTCCCTGATAGAATTGGTAAACTACTCCTCATACTGTTACCTTTTGAATTCCAACTATATTACTGATATAAGGCTTAGAATATGTTTCAACTTCCAGATAAAGTTCAATTGCTTCCTTAACATTTTTCATAAGTTCATACATATTTTCACCTTGCGTGTGACAACCCTTGAGTTCCAAAACCGTTCCTATAAAATAGCCGTCTTCACCTTTTTCTACAATTACAGTAAATTCTCTATTCGTCATCATTCCTCCTACTTTATTTTTATTTTTGACATATTCTCTTTCCAATTGTTGGGATTCCTCCATTTTTTCCAACTTTGTTTTATCCTCTTAATCTCAATCGGTTCATAAAATTTCATAGGATACAAAATAAATGGAAATGAAATTATTATAGCAACTTTTATTAAAATTCTTGGCAAAATAATTAAGTTTGCAGTCAGAGTTGATAAAAAGAATAAAACAACTGCCAGAGCCAACATCTTTAGAAGTTTTATGTTCTCAAAAGGAATTTTATAAAAACGATTTGCCACAAAATATGTAACGATATACAAAGCAACGAAAGATATAATAGTGGCAACAGCAGCTCCCATCATCTTATATTTTGGAATAAGAATAAAATTTAACCCAATATTCAAAACTGCTGCTCCAACAGTGTTATATGCAATATAATCTGTTTTTCTTTTCAAATACAACCCAAGATTTACCACAGACTTGGCTCCACTAAATATATATGCAAGAATGATATAGGGCACAACTTGGTAAGCAGACCAATAATCAGGATTTAAGGCAAGCAATTTGATGATTTCTTTCCCAAAAAGTGACAAGCCAAGTCCAGCCCAGAAAAGCACAAATACAAAATAAGTCTGCATCTTACTATAATATCTTTTATCTCCTTTTTGTCCATACATTTTATAAGCAATTGGAAGCAATGCTAAAGAAAGAGATTGGATAAGAAATACATTCAAAATACCAGCAATCTTATATCCGAGGTTGTAAAGTCCCACCTCCTTATAATCTACCAATAATTTTAGGATATATCTATCTCCCATATTAAGAAACATTCCGGCCAATGAGGCAAATATAAATGGAAATCCAAATATAAATGTTGCTTTTAGGATTTTACCGTCAAATCTCGGAACCATTTCAGAAATCATATTTGGAAAGAGAATAAGAAACAGCAAACCATCACCAATTAGATATGAATACAAAATTCCTTTTACACCTATTTTCGCAAAAGCAACAAAATAAATATTGAATCCTAAAATAATGACCAGTTTTACTATATTTGCAGTTGCATAGAATGCAGATTTTTCCTTGGCACGCAGGACGCTGAGGAAAAGGTTGTTTATAATTCGCAAGAAAATTATGTAAAAACAGAGTTTGAAGTAGATAGTAAATTGAGATGGTTTAAAAAATAATAAAGATATAGGGATTGCTAAATTTTGTCCCAATAAATTAAATATAAATCCAATTCCAAACAAAAAAATAAATATTGTAAAAAGCGTTGATTTTCTTTTCTCTTTATATCCTTCCAAATCGTGAAATCTTAAATATGCTTGCGACTGACCCAAAATCAATACTTGAGTGAGAATCATTATTGTGATTTCTAAAATTCCGAGAATGCCATATTCAGAAACGGTTATGTGTTTTGTGTATAATGGTAACAGAACGATGCCGATTAGTTTTGTGGCAATGCTGCCGAGACTGTAAATGGCAGAATGTTTGAAAGTATTTTTTACTTTTTTAAGCATAAAACATTTAGAAAATTAATCAATAAAATTCCTGATAAATTTTCAATATTTATGAGATTGTGAATTACACAGGAATAATATCTTAATATTTTTCATAAATCTATCCATATACTTTTTTATTTCTATTGAGTCTCTTTCTTACTTGGATAAAATATAATAAGATACTTTTTTTCGCATGATTTTGTTCCAACCATGTTTATCTGTATTTACATTTGGGTATTTTTTTGCAAATCCAAATGCTACCCCACATTTAATCTTTAGATGCTTTGGTATCTTTAAGTGTTTTCTTAAATAAAATTCAAAGTTGTCTTCTCTTAATGTATGTAGTCCTAATTTCGCCTTAATTTTATTTAGTATTTTATTTATAAGTTTTATATTCTTTTCTTGTTTAATATGATATTCTGACAAATTAAAAATGCAACTATCTATACCTTTGCTCTTTGCATATAATATCATATTTCCTAAAGCCAAACCAGTATCTATATAAGGAAGGTGCCTTTCAAATTTGTATTTGATATACATCTTTTGACTCATAGGGAGAGACATGTCGCAAAATATTAATACAATATGAGAAACACCCCTAAAAATTGGCTTGAATTTTAATATTTCATTTATCTCTTCTTCTTTCTCTAAAATAAGGAATCTTAATTCCTGATTATTGCAGCCGGTAGGAGCCCAGGTAGCCCCTTCAATAATTGATAAGATCTCGTTCGTAGAGATTTTTTTACCGTTAAATAAACAAACACTTCTTCTTTCTTTTATTAAATCCATTAACATTTGGTCAAATTCTTTTTCAATAATATTATTATTAGATATTACCATTTTTATTTTTTATATCCCTTCTTATCTCCTTGGCTAATATACCTATACTTCTATCAATTTCCTTAATTAGTTTTTCCTTTTTTATCAAAACTTTATTTTTGTTAAACCAGCTTCTTTCTTCAAAATATTTTTTTATCAGAGATAAGGACTGTTCTATACCAGTGGTTCTACAATCTATTGCTAAGAAATCCTCCAAAAATAAAGACATTATATCTTTATATTTTATATGCCAAGATAAAGATACTATGGGAACACCCATGGACAAAGCTGATGATACTGAATGATATCTGCCAGTAACATAAAAATTTAATAGACTTATGATCGATCTGACTTGTTTGTAGGTCAAAGTCATATCTTGTATTACAAATACATTTTCTTTGTTTTCTAATTCAAGATAAACTTTTTTACTTAAAGCCAAATCACATGACTTTATGTCGCTTCCATCTCCTATAGAATGAGGTATTAACAAGACTTGTTGGCCTTTCGATTGGTAAAATCTTATAATTTTTTTACATAGTTTTTCATGATTCAAATTACAAGATGAATTTTTATTACAGATAGGTATCCCCCTAATTACTGCACTTGGAGAAATCCCAACAATTTGTTTTGAAGAATTTAGTTTTAATTTTTTTATATAATTAAGTACCCAATCTTTGCTTTCCGGGTCTAATGCAATTGAAACATCTGGAAAAGAAAAGATTTGAACCTTTAGATTTAATTTTTTTACGGTTTCCAAATTGTTTTTGCCTCTTATGAAAACAAAAGGAAGGCTATTTAGGTTTTTTTTAACAAAAAACCTATATATTTTATGAGGAAAAGGACCGTATGATTTTGTATACTTTAAATAAAGTTTTTTATATTTTTTAGCTAACAGTTGTGGATAAATTGTATTTATATAATTTCCCCATCTTGTCTTAAAAGTCTGATTCCCAATAAACTCTATGCCAGATAAATCTATTATAACATCACTTCTGTTTAATTTTTTAATAAATGAGATATGTTGTTCCGTATAGCCTTTCTTTAACATAGTCCGCAATTTGGGTTGTACAATAATATTAAAGTTAAATTTTGGGGAAAATTCGCTGTCCTCTTTGTAATTTTTGCCATATAATAAAGCAAAAGTATATTCTGCCTTAAAATAGTTGTTTAATTTTTCCATTAAGGGAAAAGCTATCCCTTGTGCACCATAATTGTGGTTTAAATATCGTAAATCAGTAAATAAGATTTTAATACTTTCTTTCATATTATTATCTTTTTGACATAGAAGATTCAATGTTCTTAGCCAAAGAATTTTCTAAAATTAATTCAATTATTTTCCTTGCCGCTTTTCCATCTCCAAAATAATTTTTCTGTTTTCCAAAATTTTTATTTTTTACTTTTTTGAGAATTAGATTCTTATCTGTGCCAACAACAAAATTCCAGTTATTCTCAAGAGTTTCAATCCACTCGGTTTCATCTCTAAGGGTTATACAAGGCTTTTTCATAAAATAAGCTTCTTTTTGCAACCCACCACTATCAGTTAAAACTTTTTTACAATTTTTTAACAACAACAACATTTCCAAATATCCAACGGGCTTAATGATATTCACTTTTTTACTAATTTTTATGTTTTTTACTAGTTTTTTAGTTCTAGGATGAAGAGGTAAAATTATTGGTAAATCAAGTTCGGAAAAAGCTTCGAAAATATTTTTAAGTTTATTTGTATCCTCTGTATTCTCAGCCCTGTGGATTGTTCCTAAATAAAAATTTTTTAGAGATGTAATATTTTCTATTTTATATTTTCTTTCAGCTAATTCCTGAAATAATAAGAGTGAATCAAACATTACATCACCAACAAAGTATGATTTTTCTTTTAGCCCTTCCTTCTCCAAAAGAGACATTGCATTTTGGGTTGGCGCAAGTAAAATGTCAGAAATATGGTCAGTTGCAATTCTGTTAATTTCTTCCGGCATTTTCCTATTAAAACTCCTAAGTCCAGCTTCTATATGAGCAACCTTTATATGCAATTTTACGGCAGCTAATGCACCTGCAATAGTTGAGTTTGTATCACCGTATACTAATATCCATTCTGGTTTTTCCTGATAAAGCACTTTCTCAATTCTTTCAACCATTAATCCTGTTTGTCTACCATGACCGGCAGAGCCAACCTCCAAATTATAATCAGGATAGGGGATTTGGAAGTCATCAAAGAAAATCTTTGACATGTTTTCATCATAGTGCTGCCCAGTCTGTACTATGATGTGCTTAATCTGGCGATATTCAAAAATGGACTTATGTATTGCAGACATTTTTATAAACTGAGGCCTTGCCCCGACAATGCTAAGTATTTTCATCGGATGCCTTTTTCGAATATTTCAATCAGCTTTTTTGTTTGATTATATTTTGAATATTTTTCAATTGATTTTTGATTTACTGTAATTTCTCCAGTTCTCTGCCATTCATCATATTTAGTTTTTATTATACTGTTAAGCTTTTTGATATTACAATAATCTATCATAATTCCAGTTTGTGTCTCTGCGATAATCTTAGCGGCTTCACCATTTTCCGGACCTAATCCTAAAATAAAATTTCCCGAAGCAATATAATTAAATATTTTACTGGTGATAATTCCTTCATTATTAGGGATATTATTGATTAATAAAAGCAAAATATTTGCATTAGTGATTAATTGCAATGTTTTTTTATATGGTATATAATCGAGAATAGTAATATTCAAATTTGAAAATTCTAATTTGTAATTTTTAATATTCTCACTTATTTTTCCAGCAAAAACTATTTTGATTTTATTAATGTTAATCTTTTTATCATAACCTAATTTCTGTAAAGTCTTAAAAAGGACATATGGCTCTCTCTGATTTCCAGTATTTCCGACATATAAAATTTCAAAAAATCTATTATTTTTGAACTTTGATAGACTATTGAAGTCAGTATAATCGAATCCATTTGGTATTTCATAACAAATCTTGTCTGTCTTTTTTGAAAGAGTATCTTTTAGAAGGCTTCCTATTGCTATGACTCCATTTGCTTTTTTTAGCACTCCTTCCTCTTTCTTTATATCTACCTTATTAGCAATAAAGAGACGTCCCGATTTCTGATAATAATCAATTCCAATCCACGGATCCCGAAAATCCGCTACCCATTTTATGCCACTCCATTTTGCCAGTTTTTTTGCAATAAGATGAACCGTCGGTGGTGGAGAAGAAGAGAAGATAATATCAGGCTTTTCTCTTTTGATGATTCTTTTGCCCTCACTTACTGCATAAGGTATCCAGCCAATCTTTGCATCGGGAATAAATAAATTAAGACGAATCCATTTTGCTATTCTCTTTTTCCAATTTTTGTTTTCTTCAGCTAAGATAGCTACTGGAATTTTCTCTTCTGGCTTCATTCCAGTAAATTTTTTATACAAGAAATTTGGTTCAATGGAATTTGTTTTGTATACCTTACAGCACTCTGGAATATCCTCAGCAAGAGTTTCATCAATTGCAGGATATTCTCCTTTCTTCACAGTAAGGATAATCGGTTGCCAGCCAAATTCAGGCAGATATTTAGCGAATTTCAAAACTCGTTGGACACCTGGTCCGCCTGTTGGAGGCCAATAGTATGTGATTATCAAGACTTTTTTCATTGTTTTTTAGCCACAAAGACACGGAGACACAGAGAATATTTTTATTTTTTTGTTATCCTTATTTCTTCCCGAACTTTCATAAGTTCCAGTTTTCCGCCTGAGGCGTGAGCCAGAGGCTCATCAGCCTCGGGTTGAGATCCCCTTTGGTGAACCAGTTTCAAGTTTCATTCTTAATCACCGTTTTCATAAAATCATCCAGCTCCAAGTTTGGCGCTCTTTTAGCAATAAGATTCAAAGCTGAAATAATTTCCCGAATACCTCTTGGGATAATAA